>JALWEC010000422.1 GCA_027036655.1 Melioribacteraceae bacterium | reverse complement strand
GTGTTACCTTTGTAAAAACGAAACAAGCTATTATGTTTTAGCTCCGTAGGAGCGACACTTCTATGCAAAACACAACAACCATTGTATTTGTTTCGTATCGCTCCTACGGAGCAGAAGTATAAAATTGCCGCGCTACCGAAAAACCGGATTTGCGTTAATTGTCTTGAACTATGATTTTTTCTTCGCCAGAGTGAATTTCGGGTTAGACTTTGATTTTTGAATTCTCATTTGCTCTTTATAAATTTAAGAGATTATTTGAGATCTTTGCAAAATCTAAAATTGTCATATTGAGTTCGCTAAGTTTACCCCGACCGCTTTTCGTCCGGGGCTAAGGTGGAAGCTGTCCGAAATATCTCTAAATTCGGTAAAATTACCGGTTCTGAGATTCTTCTCTCGACAAGGCGGGATCGGAATGATATTTTATTGGGTTATGCAAAGCCTTCTAAGATTGAATATACGCCAATCTTTTCTATAATGTTGCGCTTTTTTTGAAGAGAAACAGTCAACGAGTAATTAATATTTTATTGATGAAATTATTTTAAAAAAACTATATATTGCAAAGCAATAAATGGTGAGTTATGCGGAGCAGAGAAAAGTCTTTTTTTTGGTTAAAACCTTTGTTAATACTTATTGCATTAAGTTTTGCGGTATTTGCAATAAACCGTTCAATTGATGCTATTTTCCACGCGCAAATTGTTCAATTTCTAAGAGATTCCGTATTTAGCGGCGATTTGAATCTTGTATTAAGTTCTTTCGGAAATATGGGAGAGGTAATGACATCCATTTTGGGGATTGAGATTACCGCCGTCGCAATTATTGTTCAGTTGGCTGCTAACAAGTATTCTTCAAAAATTATGGAAATGGTTATAACCGACAAAGTGAATTTTATTGTTGTAGCCTTATTTGTTGTTTCCGGAGCAAATACTATTTTATTGGCTAACACGATGACTCCCGCCCATATTCCTTACTTCAGCATTTTGTTCACTCTGTTTTTATTGGTTGTCAGTTTGATAATCGTTATTCCTCATTTTACTTATGTCTTTAATTTTCTCCGTCCGGAACATTTCTTAAAGGAAGTTGAGATTGAATCGAAAAAACTAATTAGGGAAACCCGCACAACCAAAGATAATAATAGCGTTCTTCTGAATAGAGAAAAATTGGCTGACAATATTGATTTTATAGGGGATGTAGCCTTGAATTCCGTTTATCAAAGCGATCGCGCCGTTTCGTTATATTGTTTGAATTCCTTAAAAAACATTCTGACTTTTTATATTCCCTCTAAAGATGAATTTCCTTCTTTTTGGTTTAAGCTTAGCGGTAAAGAACATCTTGACCCCGATTTTTCAAACTACAGTGCGTATGTGATGAAGCGGATAGAAGAACAACATATACTTTTGGAAAGGAAAATTTTCAGATTATACGAAATGATTTTTATTAATTCGAAGGATAATCAGAGGGACATTGCTTCCGGCGTTTTGATTAACAGCAGACTGATTTTTGAGAGTGCGGTTAATTCTTCGGATAACGGGGTAATCTGGACAATTATGCAATATTTTAATTCATTTCTGAGAGTTTCAATTACGTCCCACGATCCTCGTTCGGCGTTTAACACTTTGGAACATTATCGAATAATGGCGGAAAAAATAATTGATTATGATTTTAATCTTCTTCTGAAATTTTACTTTTTCTTTAAGTATTACGGACAGGAGGCTAATAAATATCATGTCTATTTTATTTTGGAAACCGCCGCCCACGATTTATTTAAAATAACCAAGCTAGCTTTTGAACTTGAAGTTAAAAATTTTCATCAATTACTGGAACTTTTTTTATCATTAGACGAACCGATTGAGGACAATTCGGAGCAAAATATTTCTCAAAAGGAACTTTCTCTTATCGGAGTGAGGATCGCTCAGGTAAAATTAGCCGCATTATTTTTAAGAAATGACAGAACGGATTTAGCGAAGGAAGTATATAACGATTTGTTGGTTGAGCCTAAATCCAGAATAAAAAAGATTAAAGAAATTATATTTTCTACCGATAATGAAGAGTTTTGGGAAATTACTCCGCGCGGAATTAATTTTTATTATCTTGACCCGGAAGATAAAGAAGCTCTCAAAACTTTTTTTGATTGGTTTGACGCAGAACAATGATTTTTAAATAATTTTTTTTTAATTTAACTTATTAATACAATAAAAGAGGAGATGTATCGTGGCTAAAAGAAAAGCAAACGAACCTAAAACCGCATTTGGCCGTTATATGGTTTACACATTTATCCCTTCCTACGCAAATAACGTAGCCGGAGTTGTTTATATGGGCGCTGCCTTTTTAATTATTATTGTCGGTTTAAGAGGACTTGGCAAGGTTGCCGGTACACTTTCGGTTATTCCCCGTTTCATGTTAACCGAAAAAGGTTCACTTGACCCTAACTGGGTTGTTGCGGCAATTTTATTGGAGTTTACTTTATTGATGCTGCTTGCAATAGTAACATTTTTCACACCTGAAGAGGCTCACGGTCCCGGAGCGCCGGCTACTGAGGAAGCAAAAGTCGCCCCTCATCCCGATTTCCAAAAAGATATCAGAGAGCTAAAAGATTTAACAGACGAAGAAATCAAGATGGTTAACGAATATCTTGATAAGTTCGAATCAATTTCAAAACGGATTAACGAGATTCAAATGACAAACGTCAAAGCGTTATCCGAATTGAAAGAAGTTGTAAAAAGTTAAATCGTATATTTTTTAATTAGAAGAGGAAAATTACCATGAAAAAAAACATGGTCTATTTTGTCTTATACATTGTTCTGATATCCGAGTTGTTAATGGTTATTGTCGAAAGAGATGATTTGCTCGATCAGGAAGAAGCCATCAGGGATAAAATGCTTGCGACAATTGCAGAATCTTATAAGAAACCGGTTTTACTAAACATTCCCGAGGTTAATTCCGATTATAGTATCAAAAATAAAAATCAAGAACCCAAAAAGGTTGTTATGACTCCTATCGGATTGGTTTCGGATAAAGAAAAAGCAAATATTCATTATACAATAGTTGTTGATCCCAAATCCAAATCTACTCCTGTAGGTTGGCCGAAAACCGGAATAACGGATGAGACAAAAAACGACAAATATTTTATTAATAAAAACTCGGATGGTTCGGCGGTATTTAACGCTTTGTTAACCAGACCGGGCAAATATACATTTGTAGCTCAATTTAAGGTTAAACGCGAGTTACCTTCTTATCTTCCGGATTTTCTTCAGAACGAGTTGAAAGAGATGGTCGGAGATAATCTCGAAGCCGTCAGTCCGAAAGTTAAGTTTACAATTAACGCTAAACGTCTCGGTGGCGTTAAGAAGAAAGAAGTTGAGTTTTCTTTCTAAACAATAATATTATAACAATTGAAACGAGTTTAATATGAAAAGAGTAATTTTTTTGTTATTGTTTGTTTTTGTTGCGCTTAGTACGTCAAATGCAAAAATAACGATTAAGGATACCGTAAACGTTACTGCTATGCAGAAATTTAAAATTCCTCAGAATAAAAATATTGTTATTGCAAATGTTCTGAGAATTAAAGTGGATGCCGAGTTGTTGGACGCCGGAATGAATCCGATCAGAAAATGCGATGAACTTTGGCAAGACCCGACCAATGCCCAGATTGCTAAGAAAACCAGAGGAGGCAGAGGAACGGACGTACAGTTTTCGGTTTTTGAGACAATAAAAAAAGAAGGGACTTATTATATTAAACTCGATATTAAAGTTAAAGGAGAGCGGGGCTCGGGAAGGAAAGTAGTTTATTATTTCGTAAACGTTAAACTGCCTGAAGTTGCCGCTCCCATTGACCTCAGCCCAAAAGGTTATTTCTATTCACAGAAAAAAACATTTAGTTTTGCAACGATTCAATTCAAAGATCCCTCGCTTTACAGCTACAAAATTTTTGATGGTGGAGGAAACGTAATCGGGCAGAACAAAGGTTCGGTCGTGAAACTCGACAGTGTTCTTTCCGACTTAAAATATGTCGGTTCGAAAATAAAAGTTGTCGGTTATTATAACGGAGAGGAATTCGATTACAGAGAGATAGGAAGCCCTGATGTGCACAAATCGGAATGGGAAATTAGCATTCTTAAACCGGAGATTAACGATTTTACCGACTGGCGCAGAACCGATAACAAATCCGACGCCGAGCCGGTAATTATCAGCGCTTACAACAGGAATGCAATGCGTATTTTGTATTCCTACTTCGGCAAAACCGATAACGGATTTGTAGTGATTCAGCCTCAGGTTAAAGGCTTCAGACTAACTTCCGAGCCGAAAGGTTTGGTAATTAACGCTCGTCCGACAAGAGCCGGAAGCTGGCTTTACGTCCAGTTTGAACTGAGCAAAGATTATTTGGATGGCATTGAAGAATACGGCGAAATTGAAACTACGATCCATGTACGGTTCAGAACTCAGTTCGGAGAAACAATCGACAGAACCTATGATGCGACAATTTATAAATAATATTTGAGCAATTATGAAAAAAGTTATTTTACAACTTATAATTTTTCTTATCGCTGCTACAACATTTGCTCAGGAAACAAACGACCTGATTAAAATGATTGAAGTTAAGTTGGATAAGGATAAAAAATACTTGAACGTATTTTCACTTCCTTTGGAATTGAATAAAAAAACTGATGCCGATTTATTGGTTCTTCCGAGGACGAATCGTAAGAAACCTTTTCGATTCAAGTTCGGGGATCAATATCAATATCGCATTGTAATTCTTAAAGACGGATTGGATCTGGATTCTTTGCAGCTTCTTTATATCGAGCAGATTAAAATGAATTCACTTTCATCCGGCGGATTGTTTGAATCCGTAACTCCTCCGAAGGACGACACGACTAAGGTTATGAAGTTTTCGGATATGTATAATCTGAAAGTTAATTATCCTGATAAGTATAAGAAACTATATTACAAAGTTGAAACTTACATAATGGTCAATGAAGATACGCCTCTTGAATCATTGCTTAAAATTACTCCTGATAAAAAAATCAAAAAGAGTTTCGGTTTTGCTTCAAGGGATATGACCGATTATCTCCGCTTTCAAAAATTTAACGAACCTGCGCATTGGTACCCGAAACTTGAAAAGAAGAAAACTTCCTTCGGCAGGAAAAAAGGGAAAACGGAAACTTCTTTCCATGTTGACGTAAGTTTGAACTCGCTAAGTTTTTCTCATCAATTTATGAGATTCGGAATCGGCGGAGCAAGTTTGGAGCTTGACACGAAAGAAGATGTTTTGAATCTCCTTCCGATGCAGAATATGCTTTTGGACGGAGGATTCCGGACGCTTTTTATGCTCGGCGATAAAAAGACTCCGCGAAAAAACACTTACATTGACGCAAAGTTTCAGGTTCGCTGGTTTATGTCAAAAGACACTCCGATAGACGGATTTTGGCAGTTTAATCACAATCCCTTGATTTTTGCCGACGCTCCCCGCTTGAACTTTAACACGGGAGTTCTTGCCGATATTACAATCACTCGTCCCTTTACCTTACCCGATATGCGCCTCTATTTCTCGGTTTCAGGCAGCGATTTGAGTTCTCCGAACGCTTATTTATCGGGAAACAGTAAAATTAACAACGGCGGGACTTACGCTTATTTTTCATTAAATCAAGTCGCTTACTCAATGTCCTTTTATTGGAATGCGGATGAGAAAATGGAAAATATGTTTAGAATGGATGCGGGTTTCGCTTATTACGATATTTGGCGCGCCGAGTTTGCCGGCAGAACATACAAATCGAAGAAACTGATTCAGAATAAAATGATGCCGAGCGTTAAATTTTGGTACACTTTCGCACCTAAAAATTTACCTCTGTTATCGACAAGTTTTAAACTTTTCGATGCACAACTCACTATTGATAGCTGGATTAGATTGTTCAATATGGGAAATCATAACGTCAGGTTTGACGTTGAATATATTACCGCGCCTTTGGGACGAAAACAGAGAGACTGGGAAACATCCGGCGGCTTAGCCCTTAATTTGAGGTATAGATATGGACTATAAAAAAATTATTACATCCGTGAAATATTTTGCGCTGTTTCTTTTTCTTTTTGCTAATTCTAATTTTGCGCAATCAAAAATAGATATTAAACGTCAAGAGGATTTGAAGAAAATCTTTAATAATCTTGAATATAATACAATTGCATATAACGACTTAAAAGTTAAGTGGGTAATTAAGGACCCGAGTTTTGTCAGAGACGTATTCGGGAGATTTATTGCAAACGATGCTCTCAGGATTAACGGGGAAAAAGTCAGCAGCGCGAAATTAAAGAAGCTTGCACAGAATATCTTTGAAGGAAAAGTAGTTCTTGATTTGCGCAAAAGATATTATGACGATGAAATCGAGTTCTTCGCTTTTGTGCCTGAAGGCGAGCTTGAGAAGAAAAATCCACATTTTCTGTTCGACCCGATTTATGACGGATTTTATTTAAAGGAAATTGTCGGTAAAAATCTTTATAAGGAATTGCAGAAACGTCAGTACTACTTCAGCGACATAACCAAACGTGAGTACGACGTTAAGCCCGGCTATTTTTTCGATATTAATATGGAAGCCATTGATCCTTATTTAATGTTTTGGTCAACAACTTCCGATTATCGCAACAAGTATCTCGCAACCTTTTTCGGAAAGTGGGGAATGGACGAAGTTTATCTTCCCGCGTGGTATTCGTCCGATTATTTTTTCGGCGCACAGATTACTTACTATAAATATTTAACCGACGATCCTGAGGATTATACTTATAAAGTCGCTTTCGGAACAAGTGCGCCCGCTTCTCAGGTTTTCAGATCAAGTCAGCCTGCGAGTCCGTTAATGCGTTCGGCTAGTAATATTTATTTCAAAATTAACGGGGATGCGCTCAGATATATTTTCCCGAAGGTTACCGGTTACTACCTTGATGTTTCCGGAGCTTTTGCTTATTCCGATTTTACGGATAAGGATTACGGAAATATGGGAATGAAAAGTTTTTATTCCGTAAGGGATTTTGTTAATATCGGTATTACCAAAAGAAAGCTTTTTAATCTTTATGATTTGGGGCAGTTTATGTTCGGGTTTGGTATTTCTTCTCATTCCATAAAACATCTGCAATATATTCCGGGCAGAAAGAATTTGGTGGATTTGGACGGAAAAGATTTCTTCAACAGTTTCGTACATTTTATTAATGCGAAAGTCGGAGTAGAACACTACGGCGGATTAATTCAGCACAGAATTTTGTTTAAACTCGGCTACAGTACGGAAGGATTCGGAGTCGGAGGCGTGGACGTTAAAGTAATGCTTAGCGATACGTTCGGATTCAGGGTTACTTACAATACATTTTTCAATTTGGATACTCAAAAATATCCGTACAGAACAGATTCACAGATGGTATTTTCTCCGATTATTAGAATTAATTATTAATTTCCGTGAAAATTCTTTTTAGGAAAATATTCTTAATTGTAATGGGGGTGTCTTTCCTCATTCCTGTATCTTTGTCATTCGGGCAGAGTTTGGGCGATATGTACAAACTGGTAGAGAAGAAGTTAGAGAAAGATAAGAAGTATCTTAACATTTACTCTATTCCGATTGAGATAAAGAAGAAAGATTTATCCGTTCTTAAGAATGTTCCC
>JALWEC010000421.1 GCA_027036655.1 Melioribacteraceae bacterium | reverse complement strand
TTTAATTTGCTCCTCAAGCCGGTTTTTCTTTTCTTCAAGCTCTTCGAGTTCGGCTCTCGCCAAATCCTTAAAATCTTCATCCTCGTCCGATTTTACAATCTCGCGGTTATCCTCAATATCGGAAAGGGTTTGCTGATAATCGTTGTAAGCGTTTACGATATTTTCCAGCTCGCTTCTTTTTTTGCTGAGTTCAATCAGTTTTTTCTGATCCGACATAAAAGCCGGGTCGGCAAGCTGATTGTTTATTTCGTCATATTTTTCTTTAATAGATTTTAATTTTTCTATAAAGTCCATTTTTTCCTCAAATTTAGATTGTGAATATAATGAAATTTTATGCAAATTTAATTTTTGAAACAACGGAAGTTTACAAACGGATATATGAAAAAATTCGATATTCCCAATTACTTTAAAAGCGGCGTTATCTCGAAAGTTAAAAATTACAGAAAAATTAACGACAAATATAAGAATGATTTTTCTCCGACTTTACTTGATTTCGGGAAGGTCCGGTTTTATATTTCGCGGCATTTCGGCTTTTGCTACGGAGTGCAGAATGCAATTGAAATTGCATATTCGGCTCTGAATGAAAATCCGGGGAAACGGATATTTATGCTTAGCGAAATGATTCACAACCCCGACGTTAATCAGGATTTAAAAGAGCAGGGAATTAATTTCATCCAGGATTCACAGGGAAATCCCCTGATGGATTGGAACGAAATTACTTCCGAGGATATTGTTATTATTCCCGCTTTCGGCGCGCCGATTGAGACCGAGAAAAAATTAAAAGAAATGGGGATAAACCCCGAGCGGTACAATACCACTTGTCCCTTTGTCGAAAAAGTTTGGAACCGCTCCGCGCAAATCGGGAAAAACGGATACACGGTTATTATTCACGGAAAACATAATCACGAGGAAACGCGGGCTACGTTTTCACATTCCAAATCGACGACGCCTTCGCTCGTTATTCTCAATATTGAGGAAGCCGAGTTTCTTTCCAATGTTATTCTCGGGGAAATTCCGCCGCGCAAATTTTACGAAAAGTTTAACGGAAAATTTTCCGCCGGGTTCAATCCGGAAAAAGATCTTCAAAAAATAGGCGTGGTAAATCAAACTACTATGCTTGCCGAAGAAACGGAAGCTATCGCCGATTTGCTTCGCGAAACCATGATTAAAAAATACGGAGAAAAAAATCTCACCGAACATTTTGCGGATAACCGCGATACGCTTTGCTACGCGACAAACGACAATCAAACCGCTACCAAAGCGCTTGCCGAATATGACGCAGACTTTGCAATCGTCGTAGGAGGCTACAACAGTTCTAATACTTCTCATCTTGTCGAATTGCTTGAAAAGAATCT
This sequence comes from Melioribacteraceae bacterium, assembly GCA_027036655.1. Classification (GTDB taxonomy): domain Bacteria; phylum Bacteroidota; class Ignavibacteria; order Ignavibacteriales; family Melioribacteraceae; genus WGAL01. The sequence continues at coordinate 1,114 of JALWEC010000421.1, read as the reverse complement.
CAAGACGTATTTTATCTCCAATGTGCGGGAAATACTTTCTCCTGGTGAGATTTTTCATTTTTCTCTTAAAAAGAAAACCAGAATAAAATCGAAAAACTTTTTGCCGGATAAGGAAATTGTTTCAATAGCGATAACTTCCGGCGCATCGTGCCCGGATTCCGAAGTGGAAAAAGTGATTGAAAGAATTCTTCGTTTTTACGGACTCGAAAATAAACTACCCGAAGCGACTCCTAAGAAGGTGAAGGAATAAGTCAGAAAATTCAGATTGATATTTTGCCTCCCCGGAATTGTCATTGGAAATTTGTTCAATCGTAAATTTTAGATTATAGAAACCTTTGCATAATCTAAATTTGTCATATTGAGTCCGCCAATGCGGAGGTGCAAGCCATCCGAAATATCTATAACCGGTTTTGAGATTCTTCTCCCGCTAAGGCGGGATCAGAATGACATATAAAGTAGGTTGTGCAAAGCCTTCTATAAGATTTTCTTACATATTTATTTTCAGCGAAAAGTTCATCCTCACGTTATCGTGCTGATTAACTCGCCGTGTTTAACGCGCATCTTTTTTGGCATGCCGTTAATAATTATCTCCGTTAATCCTTCAATTAAATTTTTCTTAAGAAATGTTTTTTCCACAATTAGACTAACTTCGCGCACCGGATGATAATTTAAAAACTTTTTAACCTTATTTTTACCCGATTCCGGAACATCCTCCAACGCCAGTTCTGGAATAACCGTTATTCCTCTGCTGCTGTTAACTATTTTTAACAGCGAATCAATTGATAAACTTTCGTAGTCGAATTTCCATTTGCTTTTGTAATCCTTTTCCCTTCGGCAAATATTTATCACTTGATTTCTGAAACAATTTCCTTCTTCAAGTAGCCATAAATCATGAAGATTAAGTTCGGATACTCGAATGTTTTTTCTTTTTATAAGGGGATGCTTATCGGAAACGTAAAGGAAAAACTCCTCGTAATATAAGGGGAAAACCGTCATGTTCTTCATCGGGAAAGGGGTTACGATAATTCCGGCGTCGAGCGTTCCTTCTTCAAGATGCGACAAAATATCTTCGGTTATCAATTCCGTGAACTGAAGATTAACTTCCGGAAAATTC
>JALWEC010000420.1 GCA_027036655.1 Melioribacteraceae bacterium | reverse complement strand
ATTACAGCGCTCCTCAATTTTCTTTCATCGGCAATAATTTCAGTATCGCGTTTGCCGGAGATACGCCTCTTACAGGCTCGGGAATCTTAATGATTGTTCGCTATCAAATTTCCTCGACCAATACAGGCTCAACTTATCTGGAATTTGAAAATATTCTATTCAACGAAACTGATTTGGGACTTGGAGAAAGGGGATATTTTGATGTTCTCCCTTTGCCGACAATAAATGTTTCTCCGAACACCGCGACATTGGTCGCCGGCGAAACGCAAACGTTTACCGCTTCGTCCGGAACGCCTCCTTACACTTGGAGCGTAAGTAATCCCGTGCTTGCGAGCATTTCAAGCGATGGAGTTTTAACCGCGATAAAGGGAGGCGTAGTTACCGTACATGTTCAGGACACATACGGCGGCTCGGGGAATTCCGGGAATATTAATCTGTACGATACCGAAGTAACAATTCCCGATACAACCACGGATATCGGATCTTCGATTGAACTTCCGGTTTATGTAGGAAATCTCAGCTCGGATTACTCTGTTATTTCACTTCAAGCTGAAATTACATTTGATTCCTCCAAAGTTAAATTCGAGGATATAGTTAATACGGGAACGCATACTTCAGGTTGGAGTTTTTCGGTTAATAACTTGGGAAACAGAATAATTATTGCCGGAGCCGGGACAGCGGGATTCAACACGCAGGGAACAATTGTAAAATTAAGATTTTCATCCGCCCCGGGCGCTGTTGTCGGAAATTACTCCAACATCAATTTTGAGAGTTTGATGTTTAACGAAGGTTCGCCAAATGCCCTTACGAATAACGGCAGAATTACATTTGCGACTCTCGCTCCGCCGATTGCTCCTTCCTCGTTAAACGTAACATTGGGCTCGACTTTTGAAGCTGAATTATCTTGGAGCGATAATTCAAACAACGAAACGGGCTTTGCGATTGAGCGGGCAACCGACACAACAAAATCGTGGACGCAAATTGCGACCGTTTCCGCTAACACTACTTTCTATCTCGACGCGTCCGTCTCCGAAGGGACGCAATACTTCTACCGAGTTAACGCATATAACAGCGTAGGAAATTCATCCTACAGCAACACGGCTTCGGTAATTACTCCTCTTAACGCTCCTACTGATTTATCGGGAACTTTGGACGGCGTAAATAATGTGCGTTTAACTTGGACGGACAACTCATCCGCAGAATCCGGTTACATAATTGAAAGACATGAATATACAAGTTCGTTTTATGTTCTGGATACGGTCGGTACAGATGTTACAACTTATATCGATTCCAATTTGACGTTCGGAGAATATTATACTTATCGGGTAAAAGCATACAACGCTCTTACCGAATCGGATTACTCAAACTCATTTGACTTTACCGTGAGCAATCCTTATCCCAATCCTCCTTCAGGATTAACCGCAACCGCTCTGGATTCCGCCGCTATTGCTTTGGCGTGGTCGGATAATTCGGCAAATGAAACGGGATTTATGATTGAACGAAAAATCGGGACTACAGGAAGCTGGACGCAGATGTATTCGCTTCCGGCAAACTCCACCGATTATACCGATAACGGATTAACCGACGGAATGCTCTATTACTACAGGGTAAACGCGTTTAACGATGCTGGCAACTCGGGCTACTCAAACGTCGATTCTGCAATTACAACAATGCGACCTCCGAGAAATCTTACTGCGGCAAATCCGGCGACGGGAAAAGTCGAACTTAACTGGGTCGATTTTTCCGCAAGCGAAGAAGGTTTCATAATCGAAAGAGCGGAAGGTCATCTTGGCGAAAGTCTTTTGTTCAGCGTAATTGATACGGCTTCCGCGAATGAAACATCTTATGTTGATTCCAACTTGACGACAGCCGAAGCGTACGTTTATCAAATTCGGGCTTTCAATGAATATACACAATCCGAATATTCAAATATGGCTCCTGTTACTCTTGTAGGAATTAACGATGATGAAAATGTTCCTTCCCGTTACGAAGTATTTCAAAATTATCCGAATCCTTTTTCAAAGGGTGCAACGGGAAATTCCACAACTAACTTAAAATTCTCTTTGCCCGAAAGGAGTGAGGTTCACATCAAGGTTTATAATCTGCTCGGCTGTGAAGTTGCCTCGCTGATGTCGAAAGAGATGGGGAAAGGTCATCATCAGATAAAGTGGAACGCCGGAGATATTCCGAGCGGCGTTTATATAATTTCATTCCGGTTTGAAGGGGTGAGTAATCATCAGCTGCACAGTTTTATTAAGAAAGCAATTTTGTTGAAATAAGTTTTTTATAAATCACTCCTAAACAAAAAACCCCTTTTCGTAAAGGGGTTTTTTGTTTTACAGTCGACGAGAAACTGTAATTAAACGTTCTCAGTTATAAATAGAAAGCGATATAACCATGTTTTCAGTTCTCTTTTGCTTTACTTATTTGTAGAACGGCTACTAAAACTAACCAAACCGAAGAGCGAAA
>JALWEC010000419.1 GCA_027036655.1 Melioribacteraceae bacterium | reverse complement strand
CGTTTTCAACAGCGGGGAATGGAAAGCCCTTAACTGGAGTAAAATCGGAAAGGATAAATCGGTAGATTACAAAGCGATGGGACTCGACATTGCTTATTTGCCCGTTTATTATAAGAACGAAAAAGTTATTCCCGCCGGAGAAGCGTTTATCTTGACAAAAGGGAAAGAGACTATTCCGTTAGTTCCCGATTTGAAAAATCGAACCGATATTAAACTTGTTTCAACAACTCGGAAAATAACCGTAAACGCAACGGACAATATTGACAAGGCGTTTTTCGAGAAAGGGAAAAAATACACGCTTTATTATTGGAATTACGGCTGGCAGAAAATCGGCGAGCAAACAGCCGAAGGGAAACCGCTGATTTTTAACAACGTGCCTTCCGGTGCGCTCTATTGGCTGGTTGCCGAAAACTCAAAGAAAGATGAAAGAATTTTCACCATAGATAAGGAGGGAAAACAAGTTTGGTGGTAAAGATTGGAATCGGATAAAAAAGAGAGGCTAAGCAGCTGCCCTTTTATTGATATATTTTAGAAGTCTTTGCATTACCTGATTTATATGTCATTCTGCTCCTCCGCCAAGGCGTAGCGGGAGAAGAATCTCAAAACCGGTAATTATACCGAATCTATGGATATTTCGGGCGTCTTACACCGTCCGAAAGATGACAAATTCAGGTTATGGCAAAGGTCTTTCTTAATTATGCGATAGCATAATCACTACGGTTCTTGTTTCTCCCGGGTTAACGGTAATATTAACGGTCTTTGTTACGAATCCGGTTTTTTCGGCGGAGACCGTTACCGCGCCTACGGGAACATTGTTTATTGTAAACTCTCCGCCGTCGTCAGTAACGTAGGAACCGGTTTCGGGAGTTGTAGTTATTATTACGTCTTTAATCGCCGCGCCGGCTGAATCGATTACGCTGCCCTGAATTTTACCCACGGTAGGCGTAAGCGCGAAATCTGCCGTAGTCGTTGTACCCGCCGTAATATTAACTGTTGCGCTCGCTTCGGAGTAATAATTTTTTGTGATCGTGATTGTGTAGCTTCCGGGAGTTAAACCTGAAAAACTGTAATTACCCAAGCTGTCGGTGAAAATAATTGTCGAGGAGGGCGAGGTTGAAATTTCCGCGTTTACAACGGGCGTTCCTTTTACCGCGTCAATTACATTCCCCGAAAGATCTCCCGCGGTCGGGATAATTGTCGTGTCTGTTTTTGTAAGCTGAATGTTTGCGGTTGCGGCAAAACCGGCTGTTACGTTAAGAGTAATCCGCGTGGAATCGTAGCCTGATTTTTTTGCAATTAACGAATAACTTCCCGGTTCAATATTGTTGAACGCAAAAGTTCCGTCCGACGCCGATGTCAGAACAACGGTTGCGGGCATTGTATATAAAGTTACGTTCGGAATTGCGTTCCCTGTTTCCGAATCAAACACGGTCCCGGCAATTGATCCGTAACTAATGTTTGCGGTGGAATCGGTTTTTTGGAGTATAAAATCCGCAATCGTATTTTTGCCCGCGATTACGGTAACGGCAACCGTGAGCGTGTCGTAAGCGCGCTTTGCGGCTGTAACGCTGTATTCGCCCGGTTCCACATTATCTATTTTGTAGGAACCTGTAGAATCCGTTGTAACATAGCTTGTAGCCGGTAAAGTAAATACGTTTACTTTTTCCAAAGCCGCGTCTGTTCCGTATTCGGTTATTAGTCCGGTAATACTTCCGTGAGTCGGCGTTTCAACGGGAGTATCCTCGGTTTTACTGCATCCGTAAATTAAGGTTAATAAAACAGCAAAAAGAATCAGTTTGGTTTTCATATTTATCTCAAGTTTTTCTTTCCTAATTATCGGAGCTATTTTATAATTTTTGATACGCGGTGGGAATTTTTTTTTGAGAAAGTGAATTAAGGAGTGGTTTTTATTTTCAGAAAAACTATTCTCCGGTTTCTTGTTTCTTTTAATTAAAAGCAATATCTTATTAAAAGACTTAAATATCTTTTGCCTAAATATCCATTCATTCACTCAAACAGGAGGTTAGTTGTGAAATCAAAGTTGCTACAATTCTCTATGGTAATGCTTTTTTTTGCAATCTCTTTACATGCTTACAACAAGGATTCTAAATGCGTCCAATGCCATTCCAACAAAAAACTATTAACAAAATTAGGTCGTCCGCAAATGTATTTGGACCCTGTTTTGGTTGATAAAGAAGTAAATATGGGGGGCGAACCAACTTGCGTAGATTGCCATCTCGGCAATAATCAGACTATGGATAAAGATAAAGCGCACGAAGGAATGCCCCGTCCGTTTTACGCCGCAATAGGGAAAACGCTGAAATATCAAGCTGCTGGCAGGGAGGCTACGGATTACAGTCCCATTGAGCCGAAGGGAAAAAACCGCACGCGATTGCTTTTGAGAAAACCAACGAAAGAAGCCGCCAAGAAATTTAAAATTAAAAAAATAATTCAGTTGTTTTATCACGACCA
>JALWEC010000418.1 GCA_027036655.1 Melioribacteraceae bacterium | reverse complement strand
TTGTACTTGAAAATGTTTTGGTCGAAAGATTTATTTACGAGGCGTTAAATCATCAAATCACTTTTGTGGCTACTAACTCGAAAGTCAGGCGAATTCTTGATATGCTTGCAATCGACTTTGAAGATAAAATGGCAAAGGATAAAGTCGGGAAAGGGAGAAAAACAAGTCCCGAAGATGACAACGATGAATATTTTGATATTAAAGACTTTGACGAATCGACATATAAAATGGGAAAAATTCTTTCTCTTACCGAACCTGACGATATAATTGATAACGTTGAAGATTTGCAGAAAGAGGGCGAGAAAATAATATCCGAGACAACCGAGATATTGCGAAAAACAGTTGAAGTAGAAATAGAGAAAAGTGAGAATGTTACCGTTAAGGACGGACAGGAAAAATTTGAAAACGCTCTGAAACGCCTTAAAGAAATAATGACCGAAACCATTTTGACAAGAAAAGAACTTGCCGATTTGTCGTATAAAGCCGGATTAAGTTTTTTTAATTTGCTAAAAGGGAACGATAAATACAACGACGATTTGAAAGAGTTGATTGAAAATGAAAATGTAGATGATTATTTAAGATTAAAAGCCGCGGAGACTTTAATCGAAAATATGAGGAAACAGCATTATCGACTCGAAGAAATAAAACAGACGATGAATCTTGAAGTTTTATCGGCTCTTTACAATAAGCAGAAAGAGAATTTGGAAAATAATGAGATTTCACAAATAAAAGCTCTATTGGAATTTTAGAATGAAATTTGAAACAATTTCTTTTGTACTCGAAAAAAAAGAAGAAATAGATGAAGTTAGGCAAGCGCTTGTAGAATTCAAAAACGAATTTCCTCAAGCTAAGCTGGGGAAACCGAAATTCGGCGAATTAAGCAAAAAAATAATTATCACATTTAAAGTCGAAAACGGTTATGCTTCCGAGTTGATTAAGATTTTTACGATGCATTACATCAAAGTTCTTACGACTACAAATGAAATTAAGAAGAAAGTTTTTGAAGCTACCTCGTCCTACGTTAAAGCTCTCGCTAAACAGGATAAGGGCTGGGACGAACTTAAAATCGAACAGCCGGAAATGAGCGTCTCCGAACTTGAAGTTTTCGCTCGGAAAGGGAATTACGAAGAAGTTATTCGTATTGCTGGCGATTTATTCCACTACGGTGAAACGATAGTTGAAAAAGCAAGAGACGTGTTGGATATCAGTTTGCAAAAAGCGATTGAAAAGGCGGTTAAAGATGCGGAGAAATCTCCCGAACTTGTGGGGAAATCAATCAGCGAACTTATTAAAATGGCGTCTAACCGGAAAGTTAAGAGTTATGACAAGATTAACATAATGCGTCAAGCCGGTCTTTCCGCCGTAATTATTGCAAAAAACAATCCCAAGTATCATTACGAATTAATAAAAATTACAAATAACACACATCTCGATAATTTCATAAATGTTTCCGCTTTTATTGCTCTGGGCGAAATAATTATGCCGAATCCCGAAAAATTCTCATTGGAATTGGACAGCGCACGTAAATTACTTAATCTGAGGTGGTTGGAAATCGCCTACGACGTAGCCGAAAAACTTCTCGATTCGAATCAGCAGAAAAAATTTAACGAGTTTATGAAATTCCTAAAAGAGAAAAGAAGCGAGAAACCGATTTCCTCCGGAACAAAGGAATAATATGGTTCGATTTTTTCTATTATATTTTCTTTCTTTTGCGTTTGTTTTCGGACAGAATCTTACGCTTGTAAACTCAGTAGGGGATTTTGACAACGCCTCTTCCTTCACGTTTTCCCCTTCCGGATTTTACGTCGCCGATAAAGGAAATAATACTGTGGTGAAAATTGACTCAGCCGGGAACGTGGAGAAATTTATCGGAGGTTACGGTTGGGACGAATCGTCTTTCGACGACCCCGCCGATATTTTTTCAACGACGCTTCGCGTTTATGTCGCCGATAAAGATAACAACCGCGTTCAGATTTTCGACAGATTTCTGAACTACCTTTTTTCAATAAAGTCCGATGAAACATTTTATCCTTCCGGATGCGCGGTGTCGGCTCAGGGAGATATTTTTATTCTTGACGCCGATAATGTCTCGATTCTGAAATATGATATGTCGGGACATTTTATCGATAACATCGGGGAGATTTCATCCGGCGAGTTTACGCTTGAGGCGCCGAAAGCCATTGCCGTTTCAAAGGATAATTATCTTTATGTCGCCGATAAAAACCGTATCCTTATTTTCGATTTGTTCGGAAGCGGGAAATCCATAATAAAGCTTAAAATCACTCCCGAAAACTTATCCGTTAATTCCGGGCTTATTACGGTCGCAACCAAGAAAAAAGTTTATATTATCGATTTGAAACAGACTAAAATTAAAGAGCTTGATCTTTCTCGCAAGCTGAACGACGAGGAGATTGTGGATGCTCATTTTGCGGATTCCAAACTTTATGTCCTCACGCAAAATCAAATTCTGGTT
>JALWEC010000417.1 GCA_027036655.1 Melioribacteraceae bacterium | reverse complement strand
GTTAAACTTAACGAGCCGGTAGGACAAACCTCCACGCAAAGAGCGCACCAGCAGCAACGTCCGTTATCTACGCGCGGTCTTAAGCCGGTATCGCCCGAACTCGGGTCGATTCCTTCAATATTAATCATATCGATTGCTTTGTTCTGACAAATCGTAGAACACGTTCCGCAACCGATACATTCTTCCAAATCGTTAAAATGAAGTCCTCTGTAGCGAGGAGCAGTAACTTTTTGTTCGTAAGGAAATTTAACCGTATGAGGATGTTTCCCCATTTGATTTAGAGCTTTAAACGGTGACAATATTCCTTTTATATCAAATGCCATTTAAATTACCTCAACGTTCAATTTCTGGTGGACAAGTACCTAAACTGTTCATTATAAAAGATACATCGGCTATGTTTGCTCCCTGCAAAATTCTTTCGAGCAGCGAAACGCCGTGTACATACGCCGGACCGCGGGCGTGAACTCTTCTTGGTTTCAGCGAGCCGTCGCTGACGGCGTAATAACCGAACTCGCCGCGCGCCGATTCCGTCTTAACATAAGCGTCTCCCGGCGGAACTCTCCAATTTAACGGATTGGGGATTTTGTTGTAAAAATCGCCGCCGGGCATATTTTCAATTACTTGCCTTACAATCGAAATAGATTGTTCAAATTCCTGACGTCTTACCATTGCGCGCGCCCATACGTCTCCGCCTTCATAGGTCGGAACGATAAAGTTAAGTTTATCGTAAACTTCGTAAGGTTCGTCAATTCTAACGTCATGTTTAATTCCGCAGCCTCTTAACGGCGCGCCTACAACGCCCCATTCCTGCGCTTTATTTTTATCGATTACGCCGACGCCTTTTGCTCTTTTGTAAAATAAAGCATTGTTAAAGAGCAAATCGTCGTAATCTTTTAATCTTTTTTCAAGATAGTCCATCACTTTAAGAACTTTATCACCGAATCCTTCGGGAAGATCCCTGCGAACTCCGCCGGGCCAAATGTACATGTGGTAAACTCTGCCGCCGGTAAGTTGTTCGAACAAATCGAGAATATAATCACGATCCCCGACCGTCCATTGGGGCATAGTGTAAAGTCCCATGGATCCGGACTGACCGCCCATCCACAAAAGATAAGTGGCGAGACGCGAAAGTTCAAGAACAAGCACGCGGATATATTTTGCTCTTTCCGGCACTTCCCTCCCTTCGATTTCCTCGATTACCCGCGATAAATTTTCTTCGTTCGGGTCAGGTTCGGGAACGCAGATTCTGCAAACGATAGGGAAGCACTGCAGCCAGGTTCTCGCTTCCATTAATTTTTCAAACGCTCTGTGAAGGTAACCCACATGAGTTTCGGCGCGAACAATCGTATCGCCCGTTACTTTAAGTTTTACCATCATGTTCCCGGTAATACCCGGGTGCTGCGGACCTAAATATATTGTAGTTTCTTTTTCTCTCATTCTAAATGCCGTACTGAATAAACTTTTGCCAATTCAGGGATTTCTTCCCCGCTTTTTTTAGTAATTGTAGTTCTAACATCTTGTGCGTCTTCTCTTCCGGGACGGTTAAAATATGTTTCTTTTGCATATTTTACCGTATCGAAATCTCTTCTCATCGGCGGAATTCCTTCCCAATCTTCCAAAATGAAATCGGTAAGGTTTCCATGTCCGAGGAAATTAACTCCGTACATTTCGTGAATTTCCCGCTCGTAGGTTTCTACCTGCGGCCAGAATTCCCGCAATGTAGGAATTTCGGGTTTCTCTCTGTCCAAACGGATTTTCGCTATCACTTCAACCAAATTGTCATAGTTCATAACGATATAAACCAACTCGATTTCTTTTTCTTCGAGCCAATCAACTGTTGAAATATGTGAAAGGTGTTTAAATCCGAGAGTGTCCTTTAGATAAGCAAGAAAAGGGTGAATCAAATCGTTTCTCAGCTTAACTTCAACACGCTGTTTCCTCGGGATACTTACTTCAGCCGAGTGAAATGTGTGCTTTATTTTATCTAATATTTCGTTTTCTACTTGTAGTTTAACTTCCATTATCTCACCAATTATAGTCAGGCATGTTCCAATTATGAATTATCTTCTGCTGGTTTGCTCTGTACCAATCCAAATTCTCTTTATATTTTCTTGCGCCTTCGGCTTTTCCTTCGGCAATTACTTTTTGCAGTTCGATAAAACCGCTGATAACAGCTTCGGGGCGCGGCATACAACCGTTAATGTAAACGTCAACCGGAATGTACATATCAAGAAGTTTTATCGTATTGTACGAATCCCAATACATTCCGCCGTTAATCGTACAGGAGCCGAACCCGATAACATATTTGGGGTCCTGCATTTGTTCGTAAGTTCTAATTACTCTTTTTAATGTTTTAACCGAAAGATAACCCGTAATTAAAAGTACGTCCGCTTGCCTCGGAGTAGCGGCTCCTCGGATACCGAAACGCTCTGCGTCGTAACGGGAAGTCATTGTCGGCGGAACTTCAATCGCTCCGCAGCCTGTTCCATAAGCCAGCACCCAAAGTGAATGTTTACGGGCGAATCGTTCTATCGCTTGAACTATTTTCCTAGATTCTTTATCGTATGATACTTCCATATTCTCGTTTCCTACAAAACAACTATTAATATTGCAATAATTCCGAAAACTGTCGGCCATTTCCAGAAGAATGTAATAGCCTGTTCGGTTCTATATCTTGGGTTTACAATACCCGTAAGCACGGGAATCATATAAAGCAAAAATGTTTTAACAATCAAGGTTACCAAATCGCCTGCGCCTCCGAGGAAAATATCCGTAAAGAGAACTAATTTGGCAAAAGTGAAAATCGAACCGCTTGTCTGCATCAAAGCTAAGTATTTTCCTCCGAACTCCGAAGCGGGTCCTGAAGCGATTTCAGCAGGCGCAAAAGTAACATCAAAAGGAGCATAATGCATCATACCGAGAAACGCCAGTATTGCGGCGATAAATGCAAACGGCGATTGAAAAATAAGCCAGTTGGAAAAACCATCCTGAACAGCCATTAATTCTGCGATTGAAGTAGTTTTAAACTGAATCATAATTGCGACAAGCGCCAGCACAAAAGGAACTTCGTAGCCGACCATCAATGCCAAACCTCTTGCCACACCGATTGCAGAGTTAGGGTTTCCGGTTTGACCCGCGCCGAGTGCCATTCCCAATGAGCCGAAAACCATCATGTAAAGCAGAAAGATTATGTCGCCGTTAAAACTGTTATTCAGCCAAAGCGGTGAATCTTTAAGCACCGGAATGAAAAACAGCGATGTTACGGAAGCGGTAATCGCGAAAATCGGACCCCAGTGCTGCATTAAACCGTGATGTACCGCAGTTTTTTTACTGTAAAGTTTTATTATATCCCAAAAGTTCTGAGTAATCGGCGGTCCGAAACGGTTCTGGACTCTTGCAGTAATTACTCTTACAATACCGCCGTAAGTTACGCCGACCACAAAAGCCGTAATCGGAGTAATTATATATCCCAAAATTTTTATCCAAGTTGATGAATCCATTTTTCTTCCTTTTTATTCCAGCATTTACTATAAATGAATACCAAATATTGAACCGGAAAATAGAATCAGAATTACTACCATCAGGATTACATACATCGCGTAAGTCTGACCGTTTCCCGTATAAACATATCTCAAATACTCAAATGTCGATTCGAGGTTTTCGCCTAATAAGTTAAACAATTTATCCACGCTCCATTTAAGAATCGGGGCAATTGCTCTTTCAAACGGCTGATTAAAATTAACAGCATAAGTCAAATTTTCATTTTCAGTCGGAATTTCACCGGCAGTGTGAATATCTTTGGTTGAAACTACTCTCGTTGCTTTCTTATTCTTATAGCCGATAAACAAAGCTCCGAGAATAAATATCGTGCCTATTGTTCCGGCAATTACCTGCATATTAATTTTTTCGCCCCAAGCGCTGAATACAACCTGCGGTTCCCATGAAGCTTTGAAATTTCCGAGATATCCCATCGCTTTTCCTATCGGATCCAATATAACTCCGGGGAATAAGCCGGCAAACAAAACAAACAGAGTAAGAAACATCATCGGGACAAGCATTGACCAAGGGACTTCCTTTACATGTTCAACCTCTTTTTCCTTCTGTCCCAAGAAGAATGAGAAAATAAATCTGTAGAGATAAAGGAACGCCGCCGTACTTGCGATAAATATCACGATAATCAGGAAGTAATGATTTGTTTCCAACAGAGCTTGATAAAGCATCCATTTTGAAATAAATCCGCCGAGCGGTGGAATTCCCGAAACACTTATAATACCGAACAATGCCGTTAAGAAAGTAAGAGGCATTTTGGTAATCAGTCCCGATACGTCGTTTAAACTTGTAGTTCCCGTTCTCATATAAACGGCTCCGGCAGTCATAAATAACATTGCCTTGAATGCGCCGTGCATAATCGTAAGGAACAATGCCGCCATAATTCCGAGCGGAGTTCCGAGCGCCAATCCGACGATGATATATCCCAACTGTCCGATAGAGGAGTAAGCCAAAAGTTTTTTCGCGTCGCTCTGTATTACCGCATAAAAAGTTGCAAGCATCGCGGTTAATCCGCCAAGCCAAGCCAATGTTTCTCTTACATAACCAAAAATCTCGGTATTCGCGGCAAATTTAAAGATTACCAAACCTAAACCGAAAATACCCATTTTTGATAACGCGCCGGAAAATACAGCGGTAAATCCGGAAGGCGATTCTTTGTAAGCTTCGGGCGCCCAAACATGTAAAGGCATCATTGCGCTTTTAACACCAAATCCGAGAGCGAGAAACGAAATTACCATAATTTGAGTTCCGAGACTCATGCCGGAAAACATCTTAATATTTTCACTCAGCAGAAATGAATTGGACTGCGCGTAAAGAATAACAATTGCCGATAAAATTAAGTACGCCCCGATTGCGCTGTAAGCAAAGTATTTTATGCCCGCTTTGTGAGATTTTTCTTCGCCGGAATAAATTACCAGCATAAATGAGGACCAAGTCATTACTTCCCAGAAGAAGAAAAGGGAAACCAAATCCTGACTGTAAACAATTCCCAGCATTGCTCCGAGCGCAAAGAGGAAATTCATATAGTAATAGCCTAAATTCTTTTTCCCTGCCATAAAGTCCATTGAGTAAAGAATCCCGAGAAATCCGAGAACCGCAACCAGCATGGCAAAGAGTGCGGAATAGTTAGTGCTTTTCCAAACAAGCGTAATGGAACCGAGCGCCAATGAATATTCGCCGCCGCACGAAGGAAGAGCAAAGACTAAATATCCCGCAAACGCTGCAATTATTGCAGCCGTCCAGGAAGCTCCTTTGGGAACAAAACGGTTTGCAAGCCAAGCCAGCACTCCGCCTAAAAACATAACCGATAATATTACTGGAACCGAAATCATATTCAAATCCGTTAACTCTCTTTAATATTAAAACAATCCTGCCTTAATGTAATCGGCAGCATTTAGTAAATTATTAGCAGCAGGCGCCAACCATTTTTCAATAACGCCCGGATATAAACCAACATATAAAATTATTGCGGCAAGAACTCCCATTGCAACCAGTCCTGAAATAGGCGTGCGTCGCACATTATCGGGAACTTCTTTCCTTGTATAAAGCTTAACGACAGCTCTTAAATAATAGATTGCTTCTATAACGCTTCCGGTTAAAATCAGAAGCAATATTGCAATATCTCCCGCTTTTGCGACAGAAACCAAAATCAGCAGCTTGCTCCAAAATCCGGAAAACGGAGGAAGACCGATAATAGCCAAAGCTCCCACGGCAAAGAAGAAACTCGTTACCGGTTTATCGTAGCCCAAACCTTCCAAATCCTCAATTTGCTTCGAGCCGGAATGGAACACCAGATAACCGGCTGCAAAGAATAAAAGCGACTTAATTAAAGCGTGGTTAAACATCTGGAACAACGCCGCGCTTGTGCTTCCCATAGTCCCGATTCCGAGCGCGATAATTACCAAACCCATTTGTCCGATACTGGAAAACGCAAGCATTCTTTTAATCTGATGCTGACGCATTGCAGCCATTTCCGCAATCAACAATGTTAAGATTCCCATAAAAATAAGGAACTGCATAACTTCCGGAGTTTTGAAGAATAAGAATACAATTCTTATCATCGCGTAAAGTCCGGCTTTTACCACAATTCCACCGAAAACGGCGCCAACGGGACTCGGAGCCTGTGAATAAGCGTCCGGCGCCCAGCCGTTAAGGGGAAACATTTCCGCTTCAATTCCCATTCCGACCAAAACCAGAACGAGAACAAACCCTTTTGCCATCGGGGGAATTAAATCAATTTTTCCGGCGATATCCGCAAAGTTTAACGTTCCCGTATAACTGTAAATAATCATTACGGAAAGAAGATAAAATGTGGACGAAAACGAACCGATAAGCAGATATTTAAATGCCGCTTCGGCGCCATCCTTATCGCGGAGAAATGCCGTTAACGAATATGCCGCAATCGAAGTAATTTCGAGAAATACGAACATATTGAACATATCGCCCGTGAGCAAAATTCCCGTCGAACCGGTTATCAGCATCATAAAAAGCATATAGTACTTTTCAATCGGTTCGCGGATAATAAATTTATAGCTGTATAACCAAATTACAAATCCGACTATTGTAACCATTGTAATCAAAAAAGCCGCTGTCGCCCCGTAATAAAGGGAAATTCCAAACGGAGGTTTAAAACCGGCGACTACCTGAACAATAGGTTTTTCCATCGCTTTCGGGAAAAGAAGAATCGAACCGTATGACAAATAGAGAAATACGATTCCGGGAGTTAACTTTACTAAAGTTTTAGAAACTTTTCCCAACAATGGAATTAAAAAAGCTGCAAAAAGAGGGATTGCTATATAGAGTACAGGAGAAAATTCCATCAAATCCTTCCTACCATTTCAATTGTCTGATCTTGTTAATATTTAATGTTTTATGATGGTCGTAAAGTCTGATGACCAAACCGAGCGCCACCGCCGTCGTCGCAAGTCCGATTACGATAGCCGTAAGGACCAGAGCTTGCGGAACAGGGTCAACCATCTTATCGGCAGTGAGCGAAGGCAGCGAAAAAATAGGCGCCGTCGCATCCTTTACGTATCCTACCGAGATGAATAAAAGATTAACACCACTATCTACAATGGAAAGTCCGATAACGATTTTCAGAAGATTCTTCTTCGTAAGAACCGCGTACATTCCGATTAATATTAGTGATATTGCTCCGATATAATATAGCATTCTATATTTCCTACCTAATAGTTTTTAACATGTTATCCAAAACGCCCGTTAACTCGGCGCCTACCTTAAAACCTACGGCGATATAAATAATCGGTATAATTCCCGCGCTTACCAAATCGTTCGGAGTTCCGAGGGGCAAAAAGTTCTGCAAAAATGTTGTCCCTAGCGCAAGCCCGATTAAACCGACCGTTGCGAATGTCAATCCGGCTAACGATTCAATCCAAGTTAAAGCATTATGACTGACATTGAAATGCCTGTAGGACATAAACATCAGCAGAACGCCGGTGGCGATAATTGCGCCACCCTGGAAACCTCCGCCCGGAGTTAAATGCCCGTGGACAAACACATAAGCGCCCAGCAAAACAACCATGGGATAAAGCATCATTGATGTGGTTTTTACTATTACGCTTGCGCCCTGCAGACGGCGTTTTTCGCC
>JALWEC010000416.1 GCA_027036655.1 Melioribacteraceae bacterium | reverse complement strand
TGATTCCGTAAAAACAAAAGTTGTAATCATGGCTGCCGCCAGTCTGTATAGGCAGAATTATTGTTTTATGGTCGGAGCTAAAATTAAATCCTCCGTTCAATTCCATAGCCGTGTTGCTAATTATGAACATATTGTCTCCCTCGTCTCCAGGATCCATAGTTGGATCCAACGTCTCGTTGAATGTTATGGAAATCGTCTGCCCGGCGGCAACATTTGCCTCGCCGTTTGCCGGCGATGTGCTTATAACCTGCAACTGCGCTTTCGACGAAACTACAAAAAGGAAAAATACGAAAAGAAATAATTTGAAGTTTTTCATAAAAACCTCCCTATAAATTAATGAATGTTTAATTAATTTCATGAAATACTTGTTTGACTTAAAGTAGTCATTATGTGGAAAGTAATGCCCGCTCAACATTTCGGAAATTTCCGTTAACCTTTTCGGTTTCCGCCCGAACAATTCCACTCCGAATTTGCAAATTAACAGTATGTTTAACCGGAATGACATACTTATTAAGTTAGCAAATATCTCATTGTGAAATATTTTCTGTTATAATTTAATAAAAAAAAGCAATAAGGTATTCTGCCCGGGAATTTTTTTAAAGTACAAAGTGAACTCTGTCACAAATAAAAAACACGGATTGAGATACATCATTCCCAATCCGTGTTTAATCTGATTTAAATTCGAACTAATCCTTATTAAATTCCGGCACGCGTCCCGGAGTCCAAGGCGCTTTTCCCTTTTCCAGCGCTTTTTCCAAAGGAAGAATTTCGTTACTGTAAATTCTCTTAACCTTTGATAGAAGCGGTGGGAACTCCTCGACAAGAATTTTATACGCTGTTTTTTCGTTTTGCGTTAAACCCGCCGTTGACTGCCAGTGCGTCCACATCATTGTGTTTACCCGTTCGTTAATCGGAACCGGAGAGGGCGGAATTTCTTCCTGACTTGCTTTCGGCTTTTGTCCCGTAAACTTAAAGAGGATATCGTCCAACTCAAGCGAAACCTTTTCCGCTTTGTTGAAATAGGAAATATCCACATCGGGAGTTTGATATATTGCCTGCTTGATATACTCAACGCGTTTCTTCAGTTCCATTGTATATTTTTGAGTTGCGCGGATTGTGCGAACCAAATCACCGGCTTGTTTTTCAAAATTAACAACCGCCGCGTAATCCGTTGCGGGCAATGTAGTATTGTTAAGTTTCTTCGCGGTAAATTCAACGGTATCGGTTAATCCGGTAATTTTTCCTTTGTAATACAACGACATAAAAACTTTGTACTTGCCGGGCATTACGCCTATTCCCGACCTTGATTTTGCCGTGGGATTAAATTTGTTGTCCTTAATCGAAATCGGATTAATATCGGGATAACGCAAGTCCCAAGTAATTCTGTTTAATCCTTTGTTTACCGGCGCGGTTAATCTTCTAACGCTGTTGTTATATTCATCAAGAATCGTAAAAATCAGATGAGGTTTAATTTCTTCCTTCTCCTTTCTGATTTCCGAATAAGGGGGCTGAGGGATTTTTTCACTCTTCTTGAAAAGCTCTTTCTCTTTCTCTTTTCTCAATTCAAATTCGGTTTTGGGAACGTCTCTTATGTAATAAGTAAAAGTCGCTCCGAACGGAGGATTGGGGTCGCGGAAATAATCGGAGCCTTGTCCGTATCTACCGCCGTTTTGAACGTACATCAGCGCATCCCGAACCGGAAAAATATACGCTTTCGTATTTTTCAAAAACGACTCGCTTATTTTTCGAAGAGGAGAATAATCATCCAATATATAAAATCCGCGTCCGAAAGTTGCAATCGCCAAATCAGATTCCCTTTTTTGAATCGCAATGTCGCGGACCGCAATATCCGGCATTCCGCCTTTCAGCTGAATCCACTTTTCTCCTCCGTTAGGACTGAAAAAAAGTCCGAACTCAGTTCCGACAAAAAGAAGATTCGGATCTTTAAAATCCTGCTGAATTGTATGAACCGTTCCGTTCTTCGGTAAATTATTCGCTATTGATTTCCAAGTTTTACCTTTATCTTCGCTCTTCAGCAAATACGGCTTAAAGTCGTCTCTTTTCCTGTTATCGAAGGAAGCATAAACTACGTTCTCATCAAACTTGGAAGCTCTGATATCACTTACATAACAGTAGGAAGGAACACCGGGGAACTCGGTTACCCTTCTCCAATTTTTTGCGTCTTCGGTTATTGAAATTACTCCGTCGTCGGTTCCGACATAAATTAAATTCTCTTTAACGGGCGATTCATCCAGCGAAACCGCCGTACCGTAAAGCGATGTGGAAACATCTTTTGACACGGCGTCAATGCTCCAATATTTTCCCATAACCTTCCATTTGTTTCTGTCCGTGCCGGAAGTTATATCTCCGCTTATCTTTTTCCAAGTATTTCCACGGTCGTCGCTTCGGAATACAAAATTCGCGGCGGTATAAAGTCGGGTGTGAGAGTGAGGACTGATAATAAGCGGCGTGTTCCAATTC
>JALWEC010000415.1 GCA_027036655.1 Melioribacteraceae bacterium | reverse complement strand
TAATTCCGGTTTTGCAAAGATTTCTACAAAACAATTAAAAACAAAAACAAGTATTATGGAAAACGGTTCCGGTAATAAATATAAAAATCCCGAGTGGCATGATGAAAAGAACAAGGACAAATTTGCCGTTAAAATAGTAGAGGCAGAGCCTGTGAAAAAATCCGTTGAGGAAAATAATTTGCCGGCGGAAAAAAGCAGAGAAGTTAAAATTGATGAACTTGTCGAGAAGATTCTATCCAAAGATAGGGCTGCGCTTGCGCGGGCGATTACGCTGGTTGAAAGTAATTCGGAAAGGCATTTTGAAAAGTCGAAACAACTGCTTGAAAAAATTCTTCCCTACTCGGGAAACTCAATCAGAATAGGGATAAGCGGAATTCCGGGAGCCGGAAAAAGTACGCTGATTGAAGCTCTCGGACTTTACCTGATTTCACTCGGGCACAGAATTGCGGTGCGTGCCGTTGATCCAAGCAGTTCGATAACGAAAGGAAGCATTCTCGGGGACAAAACAAGAATGGAACGTTTGTCGCGCGAACCGAATTGCTTTATTCGTCCTTCCCCCGCCGGCGGAACTCTCGGAGGCGTTACGCGGAAAAGCAGGGAAACCATGGCGCTTTGCGAAGCCGCCGGATACGATGTAATTATCGTTGAAACCGTCGGGGTCGGGCAGAGCGAAATAGCCGTTCGTTCAATGGTTGATTTTTTCTTGCTTCTGATGGTTGCCGGTACCGGCGACGATTTACAGGGAATAAAAAAAGGGATTGTTGAAATCAGCGACGCGCTGGTTTTTAATAAAGCGGATGGCGAGAACCTAACTCGTTCCAAAATCAGCGCGGAGGAATTCAAGAACGCGCTTCATTTTCTGCGTCCTTATACCGAAGGCTGGACGCCCAAAGTTTTAACCGCTTCGGCGTTGAACAATGAAGGAATTGAGGAGATATGGGAAACGATTGAATCTTTTGTCGAATTTACAAAGAAAAAAGGAATTTTTAATAAGAGGCGGAAAGAGCAAACTCTGGATTGGGTTTATTCGACAATAGAAAATGAATTAAAAAGACGTTTTTATTCTTCGCCTGCCGTAAGGGAAAGTCTTCCGAAAATAAAAGAAGAAATTCTATCCGGGAAGATTCCGGCGGTTGAAGCCGTTGAGAAATTAATTAAAGTCTATTTTAATAATTAATCGGGAGGGGCGTGATGGATTATAAACAATTTGATTTTTATCAAAAATTGAAGATTCAAATAGGAGATTGGCTGAAGGAGAAAAAGAGCGATAAATTTAAATGGAAAAAATACGTTTCCATGCTTCCCAACTGTTTTTATTTTGTTTCCGAATTAGCCGCGGATAATTCCCTTGCGATTCCGGATAGGGAAAAACTTGCCAAAGCGATAGCGTATGTAATCTCTCCTTGGGATTTTTTGCCGGAAGAAGTTGTCGGTCCCGCCGGTTTTTTAGACGACATAACGGTTTGCGCCGTTATTTTGAATCAGGTTTTGCCGAGAATTGAAAAAGATATTTGGAACAAGTACTGGAAGGGCGACGAGGATTTGAACGAGCTTATCCAAAATGTTTTGAATGACGCCGAGGAAATGCTTGGAGCGGAATTGCAGAACAAAATTCTGGAAAAATTTGCCTAAATAGTATTTGTAATATTTTTAATAAGACACGGCTTTTAAAGTATGCTTCTATTACAATGTAAAAAAAGCAATTGCGTCAGAACGACGGATCGAAAATCAGCGCGCTATGGTAATACAATTTAAATTTTTTCCACAAAAAGAGCAGGACGCGTATTTTATATGTAAGGATATTGGGCGGATGGTGAATTGCAATCTGCGAAAAAACAGCATAATGATAAATTGCATCCACAGTCCGCCGTGGCGGACTGTGCTACAAATAGAACGAGTAAGATCTTCTTACAAGGTTTTTTGTCTAAAATTAACAGCTTGGCAGTTAGTTAACTTGTTGTTCTTTAATAACTTAAGTCAACTTTTTCCTAATGGCAGTCATTAGAAATTTTTGGACTAATGACAATTTTGGGTTAAAAAAGTAAATTGAACTGCATTCGCAGTTCTTGTAATTTGAGGGTATTTCTTTTCTATGGGTTCACCCATAGTTATTGTAAATTTAAGTGCTTCGCACTTTTGGCTTGCAATATTTGAATTTTGGAATCATACGGTTTACAAAAACCGAAGTTGGAAAATCAATATTTTAACAATCTAACTGCGAAGCAGTTAAATTTATAATAGCCCCGAATTTAATTCGGGGTTCATGAAAGAAAAGAGAAATGCCAACTGCGAAGCAGTTGAATTAACGGAAACACTCTTTTCTATTCTATCAAAATCAAGTTTGCAGTATTATCTTCTCTATGGTTTTTGTCATTAGTTGATTATCAGTAAAATTCATGTTTTTTTGGGCAGAATATTTCCTCAAATACTCTAAAGACCTTAGTTGGTAATGTTTTCAGAAATTATTTTCTTTCGTATTAGTACTGGCTTGTCCAGGTTTTGCACCTTTGATTTCTTCCGGAGTTAATCTTCCTACAATTTCTCCAACAAAAAATGAAAAAATTATCAGCATTATTGTGAAAACGATTGTAAACTTTAGCCCGAAATAAAATACCATTACAGGAAAAATTTGAAGTTTTACTGCGCGGTTGTACATAAAAACGGTTATTAACTTGTTTGTTATTCCATGTCGTTTTAAGTCGTGCAACAGTGGAAACCAAACATAAACCGGGCCAACCGAAAGTATTCCCACCACGGAAGTAACCGCCAAAGCTTTTATTCCCGATTTGTTGCCGAATATTTTTTTAGCTTTTTCCGGCGTTATCAGCAGCTCTGAAAGAAACATAAGAAGAAAAATTAAAAATAAGTATGGAGCAAACTGTAGAATCATCTTCCAAAGCGTATTTGCCGATTCAATAAAAAGCTTGTTGTCGGCGAAATAAATTACGGCATAAACAAAAATCATCAACAGAGAAAGAAGCGTAGAAACCTTTCCTTTCCCCCGTTTTTTATTCCGCTCGGACGATATATTATTATTATCTACCACAGATGAATAATTAAGTTTATTAATATTGCCAATACAATGGACGCAAAAAATGAAACCGTATTCCGGACAAAAGCAAACTTTTTACCGAAATAATGAATTTCAACAGGAAGCTGTATAATCCCGACCGTTACCCACGCCAGCAGAAAGGCGGTAATCGCTACGATGCTGATTCCCTCCTTTACCAGCTCTCCCCCGATTAAATAACTTCCAATCGGATTCCCGAATGAAATACTTCCGAGTAAAGCTCCGGTAAATGAATCGACAACCGGATTGTTAATAAAGAGAGACGAATAAAAATTGTGAGGGATTAAGTTTTGCAACAGAGCCACGACGGAAAAAATTATGAATATAATATAAAGAGCAGAAGAAAATTGTCGCCAAGTTTTTTTCAGCGCTTTAATTGATTTATTCTCTGAATCGGACATTAAATTATAACTTCCAATTTGCTTGTGAAAGTGAGAAAAATTTCGTCCTTTCTTCTTCGGTCATCTCGGCGAGTTCCACGCTCATTTTGGTTGCTTTTCCTTTTAGGGCAACGCCAAGCGAGTTTAGAATCATATCTCTTATTTCAACGGGAATGTTCAGCATGGGAAGAACCAACGTAAATGAAACGGCTCCCGTTTCCGCGTCTAATTTAATGTCGCGGAGCATTCCCAGTTCGTCAAGCGTATTGGCAATTTCGGGATGCTCAACGCTATTCATAATATTTTCAATTTCTTGTTGAGTAACGCTCATCAGTAAATCCTTTAATTAATTTTTATTATGTTTCAAAATTAATGAATAATAAAATGGAAATGAATAGCCGTTTGCATTTAAAGAGAAGAAAAATTAACTTTGTGCTCGTTTTTTAATTAAAAAAAAGAAAGTAGGTGAGTTAGTTGGTTGGTATCATCGTTCAAGAAAACGAGAATATTGACAGAGCTCTCAAGCGATTCAAAAAGAAGTATGAAAGGTCCGGCGTACTCAAAGAGTACAAGAAAAGAACTTTCTACACAAAGCCTTCCGTAGAAAAACGTATGACGAGAATCAAGGCTGCAAGAAGAATCGCTAAAGAAAACCGTTACAGAAAGTAATTTCGTAAAAGGGCTGCTTCGAAAGCAGCCTTTTTTGTTTCTCAAATCGTGTTTCGTTAAATCATCAATTTGAAAAATCACATATATTTCTTACCTTAAACATCATTATTAAATAAGAAAAAGGACTGCGTAGAGTGGAGTCGTCATTAAAAAAAAACCAGATTAGAGTAGGAAGTTTTTTCGGAATACCTGTTACATTTGATTTCTCTTGGTTCCTGATTGTAATTGTTCTCGCGTGGATTTTAGCGGTCGGCTATTTCCCAAAGGAATATAAAGGCTGGACTCAAATCCAATATTGGGGCGTAAGTATCGTAACTTCCGTTTTCTTTTTCTTAAGCGTTGTTCTTCACGAATACGGGCATTCAATTGTCGCAAAAAAATATAATTATGAAGTTAAAGGAATAAAGCTTTTCATCTTCGGTGGCGTTTCCGAGATTGCGGTTGAACCGAAAAACCCGAAAGAGGAATTTTTAATTTCAATTGCCGGACCGGTAGTTTCACTGCTTCTCGGTGGAATTTTTTACTATGCGGCAACCGCTTTTAACGATAAAGGGATGATTTACGCTTTCGCTCATTATCTCGGATGGATTAATATTATTCTCGGAGTGTTTAACTTGCTTCCGGGATTTCCTCTCGACGGCGGAAGAATCTTCAGAGCTATTGTTTGGGGAATTACAAAAGATTATAAAAAAGCGACTCACTGGTCGGCAACGGCGGGACGTTTTATCGGTTTCTCGCTTATTTTTATCGGTCTGATGGAGATGATGGCGGGATTCGTAACCGATGGAATTTGGGTAGCATTAATCGGCTGGTTTTTGGAAAGCGCCGCCTTCGCGCAGCTTCAGCAGCAGGAGCTTAAGAAACTTCTTTCGGGGCACAAAGTTGCCGACGCATATTCCCGCAATTATATGCTTGTTCCGGACGACATTACGATATTGGAATTTTTTGACGGGAATGATTTTTACAGAAACAGAAGTTTTTTCTTCGCGGAGAATAACGGAGAAATCACCGGAGTTTTTACTTTACAGGATTTGCTGAGCGTCCCAAAGACGGAATGGGAAAACGTTAAAATCAGCGATATTATTATACCTATTTCCGATACGATAAAGACAACTCCCGATACGCCGCTGGCTGACGCACTGAAAATTATGGATGAGAACAGTTTTAATCAGCTTCCTGTTTTTGAAAATGGAAAGTTAATCGGCGTACTTTCGCGTAAATCTTTAGTCTCATATTTATCACAAATGAATACGCACGCGAAAAGATGAGCGTCTTACTTTATTTTTCCGATTTTTTTTCGATAATAATTATCTGAATGAACATTAAAGGTCTTATGGAAGAAAATAAAGGACGGCAATACGGAGCAAGAACAAAAAAGTTAATCGAGTTTAGTAAAAAAGCTCCTTTTTTTACATCTGTTGCAAGTTTGTTTTATGAAACGACTAACGTTTTATATTCCGAATTTAAATACAGAATGCTTTTCTTTTCGCTTGCCGAAGATGAGTTCGGGTATCCCGAAATTTACAACTTTGAAGGGAAAGATCTTGTTACCGGAAGCGGCTCGTGTCAGTGCTATTCTAAAGCCCAGATTATTGAGTTTTCGCAGCTGCTTAATTCCTTTGAACGTCCGGTTTTACTGCCTAAAGAAAGAATTACCAATTGGTTTAAGAAATCGGGAAAGGAACTGCCCGAGTTCCTTCCGGAAACCGCTTTAACCTCCCCGATTAAAGATCGCTTCGGTGAAAAACTCGGTTTTATGTTTATCTGTACGGAAGTTCGTTTGGATAATGAAGATTTGGATTTTTTTGTAAATACTTCGGACATTGTGGGCACAGGATTGACCGTTTTGGAAAAACTGGAACTCGACGACACTTTTTTCGACGACCACGTGGCGCACAGCCCGATAGGTTTTATTAAAATTTCGGATGATTTTAAAATTTTATCCGTTAATGATAAGTTTGCCAATATTTTGGGTTTTGAAAATGCTAAGGAATTTTTTAGCGATAAAAACCAAGCCTATGTTAAAAGATTGGAACGCTCAAGGAATTTTATCCAAGCTCTTCTAAAGTTAAAAGAAAGTCCCGCGCTTTCCGTCGAAAGAGAAATGCTTGCAATCGATAAATTCAGGAATAAACGTTGGCTCGAAATTTATGGACGGTATCATATTTCAGATAGTTTTGCCAATACTTTCTTTGAGATTCTTGTTGTTGATATTACCGATCTTAAGAATCTGGAGAGAGAGTTTTCCAACTTGCTTATTTTACAGGACAGTTTGCTGAACCTTTCCAGGGACGGAATCGTTATCGAAGATGAGAACGGAATTATTCTTGAAATAAACCGGATACTTACCGATAGATTCGGCAAGTATCCCGATTTTCTTATCGGAAAACATATTAGCGTACTCGGAGGCGACAAGAGAACGATTCAGGAAAATATTCGTATTCTTCAAGACGGCAAGCCTCATATTCAAACGGTTGAACACTTAACTCCCGATGGAAAGAGATATTTTTACGAACTCTCGGAGCAGTTAATAAAATTCCCGAACGGCAATAGAAGAATTGTATCATATTCGAGGGATATTACAAAACAGGTAGGGTTCGAGCAGAAAATCATTAAGCTGAAAACCGATTTACAGAAGTACAAAAATTTTCAGAGTTTATTCGTAAAGACGGTAGCGGAAAAGAAAACCGAATTTTTTGAGCTGATTGAGAATATTAATCAGCTCTTAGCTGAGTCGAAGAGTCTTGCCGGAGCGGAAGAAATTCTTGCTAAAATAAATTTGTTTAAAGAAGAGGCGATTAAAGAAAAAATCACTTTGGATTTATGTACGTCAATAAATTTTGCTTTTTCCGATAAAGGAAATTATAATAAATCGACATTTGAATTGAATTTTATGCTCCGGCGGAGTTTTTTCCCGAGAATGACGAAATATCTTGAAGTTTTCGGGGCGGAATTTAATACCGAGATTACCGCGGAAGACTTCATCCTTGAAACCGAGAAAGAAGTTTTACTTAATCTTTTAAAGCTGATTATCGAATCGCTTATTAAAAACAAAAAGTTTCCCAAAATTAATTTTACGGTAAAGGAAGGAACGCGGCGGAACAGAATTATTGAAATTACTATTGAAGAAGATATTTTGAGCGAAGATTTGTTGGGAAAAATTTTCACGCCGCCAAGCCCGTTAAAGGAATATTATGTTTATATTCCACAATTATTTTCTCTCGCTGAGAGGACTGAAGTAGTACTGCAGCCGGGAGAGAAAACAAAAATAAAGATAAATATTTCTTAGGTTATTATATATGATTGAACCGGAACGCCTTACAATATTAGTTAAAGATATAGATAAAATCGAGTTGGTTAAAAACAAGATTTTAAGAATTTTAAGGGAAATTCCCGTCACGGAACAGCAGTACAGAATGTATGTTGATACCGGCGACAGAACCGTTATACACATTGTACTTGAAAATGTTTTGGTCGAAAGATTTATTTACGAGGCGTTAAATCATCAAATCACTTTTGTGGCTACTAACTCGAAAGTCAGGCGAATTCTTGATATGCTTGCAATCGACTTTGAAGATAA
>JALWEC010000414.1 GCA_027036655.1 Melioribacteraceae bacterium | reverse complement strand
CTGAAAAAATCAGTAGAATAATAAAAATCAAAACAAGTATTTTGGCATACGAGCGCAAAACCGCCTCTGTTATTAATGAAAAAATTGTTAGAAATCTTTGCAAAACATAGAACTGTCATATTGAGTCTGACAAGACGAAGATTGAAGCCGTGAAATATCTCTAAATTCGAAATAATTACTAATTTTGAGATTCTTCCGCCGTTCCACCTTAGCGGAGAATTCCGCTTCGCTTCATTCAGAATGACATTTTACAGGGTTATGCAAAGCTTTCTTTTAATAAAAATCCTTAACCGCAAACAAGTGCAGCAAAAAATGTACCCGATACTAAAATCGGAAAAGTTAATTTCCGGTTGAATATCTAATATCATAATTTCAAAACAGACGAAATATCGTCATTCCCCTGTCGAAAAACAAACAGTCCGCCGAAATATTGTCATAGCTTTATTATAAACAAAATGAAATTATATGTTAAATTCTTTGAAACCACTTGTTAGTTAAGTTTTTTTATATGATTTTTAAATTGGATTTAATTGGCATATCATTTGATTAAAAAATATAATTCTAAAAAACAAGGGAGAAGTTATGTCGGAGTTGGAAATCGGAAAAGAATCAAAACCAAGATTTGAATTCAGAACATTCGGACAGGATTTCGAAGAAGAGCATTATTTGCTTTCTCGCCTTTCAATGCCTGTTCCCGAAAAAGTTTGGGAAAGAACATCGGAAGAAATTTACATCCTTTCAAAAACCAACAATATCAACAATACCAAAATCAGAAACGGAAAAATGGATATCAAAACTTTCGTTTCTGAAAAAGAAGGACTTGAGCAATGGAACCCTTTGATGAAAGGAGAATTTCCCATATCAAAGAAAGTTCTGACGGAAGATGTTTTTCCCGCTTTCAAAGTTGAAATGCCGGAACTTTCAAAAGAAGAATACACGCTCGATGAGTTTATCAATATGGTTAAAGCCCATAACGAACTCGCGGCTGTCCGCGTAAAAAAATTACGCTACGGATATATGGTTAACGATACGATTTGCGAGTTCGCCGAAGTTTTAATAAACGGTGCTAAAGTTTACAGCATTAATTCCGAATCGACCGAAATTGCCGACATTCTGAAAACCCTGGAGCAAACCGGAATGAACAAATACGAGAATATTAATTATCTGCAGGCAATTAAAAGAGTTATCGGCTGGATAGATAAACCGTTGGCAAATGAAGAATTTTAATAAAAAGAAGGCTTTGCATAACCTAATAATATGTCATTCTGAATGGAGCGAAGTGAATCCGCCTTGGCGGAAAGAATCTCAGAACCAGTAATTACACTGAATTTAGAGATATTTCGAACGGCTTCCGCCGTCCTCAATATGACAATATTAGGGTTTGCAAAAGTTTCTAAAAAAATAATCATCAAAAATAACGGATATTACAATGGGAAAAGAAATTGAACGCAAGTTCCTCGTTAAAAGCGATGCTTACAAAACCGAAGCCGTAAAAGCAAAAAGAATAACGCAGGGCTACCTTTCATCCGTACCGGAAAGAACCGTACGCGTTAGAATTAAAGGAGATAAAGGTTTTATTACGATTAAAGGAATCGGCAACGAAAGCGGAGCTACCCGCTTTGAATGGGAAAAGGAAATTCCGGTTGAAGACGTCAAAGAGCTGCTTAAAATCTGCGAACCGGGTATTATCGATAAAACCCGCTACATCGTTGAAGTCGGGAACCACATCTTTGAAGTCGATGAGTTTTACGGCGACAATGAAGGTTTGGTCGTAGCCGAAGTTGAACTTAAAGATGAAAACGAAGAGTTTGAAAAACCGGAATGGCTCGGAGAAGAAGTTACAGGCGATGTAAAATATTTCAACGCGATGCTGATGAAAAATCCCTATAAAAATTGGAAATAAATTGCCGGGATTATTGAAATATCGCTTTCCGGCTAAATTAAAACTGCAATTGGTTTTTCTTCTGCTCTTTACGGCTTCGGCTGCATACGGCGGTTTTCCTGAAAAACCGATTACAATTGTCGTGCATAGTAAGCCGGGGAGCGGAATTGATATTGCGTCGAGATTAATTTCTCATATTGCAAAAAAATATACGGATGAAATTATTCTCGTTGAGAACAAGACGGGCGGTTCGGGAACAGTGGCAATGAAAACGGTTCTCGGCAAGCGCGCCGACGGCTACACAATCCTCGCCGTAACGAAATCGTTTATTTCAACTATGCTTCTTTCCAACACGGGAATAACAATCGGGAATTTCGATTGGATTGCGATGATGGTTTCAGATCCGGAAGCGCTGATAATAAACAACACAACAAAAATCAAAACTCTCGAAGATATAATCAAAGACGCAAAAGCAAAAAAGGGCGAGCAGAAGTGGCTCGGTCCTCTTGTCGGAGGATTGGATCATCTGTTTGCAATTCAGGTTTGGGACAAACTCGGCATCAAAGCGCGATGGATTCCTTACGAAGGAGGCAGCGATGCGATTGCCTCTT
>JALWEC010000413.1 GCA_027036655.1 Melioribacteraceae bacterium | reverse complement strand
ACATAATGAAATAGCATTGGATCAGTTGGGCGGCATAAATCCGAAAAAAGATTTTTATCTTAATTATTGAGAGTAAGGGAAATCTTCTTTATTTTTATTAATTAAATTAAAAGAGGTAATAAAATGGCTTCAATGGAAAAAGGTTTGGTAATAGATAAAAATGAAACTGACGTTTTGGAGGCAAAAGTTTATTCCTATATTGATTCTTTGGAAGAGTTTATCCCGAGAGCAAACGACCGTAATCGCCTGAGTTTCGATTTGCTTAAATCGGTGCGAGGCGAAGGAGATTCGGTTTTTTTTACAATTAAGAAAAATAAACTTGAGATTAAGAATATTTCTATCGAAGAACTTGCTTCTAGAATTGAAGAGGAGTTGAAAAAGCTCGGCTGATTTTTTTACATAAGCTGTTGAACTTAGAGTTCAAATTTTTCAGGCTGCCCGGAAATAATCGAGTTTCCGGATGCAGCCTTTTTCATTAAGTTGGTACTTTCAAATATCTTATCTTCAATCAGCAAAGAAATTGTTTGAAAAAAACTCGATAAAACCTTAATTTACATTATGATGATTTTCGGAGTAACCGTGCATAACCTTAAATATACAGTTTTATTCATATTTGCAATATTTTTTCTTTCCTCATGCTCTCTTTTTAAGCCGATGCTTAATCAAGTAGGCGTTTTGAGCGATTCCACACAAGTAGCCGATAACAATGCCGTAATAAATAACCTGCTTGAAGAGGCGCGCTCCGAATATCTTACCGCTAAAAAATACGCGAAGGAAGATAGTTCCCAGCAGGCGGTAAACAGCTACGAAAAAGCGTTGTCAACGTTGGACAAACTCGGGTATTTCCCCAATATTGAGGAAAATTCGGCTTATGCGGAACTTGAGCAGAGCATTCAGGAGAATTATCAGCGTTATCTCTCCACGCTTCCTAACGCTCCGGACAGCTCTTCCAATACGGCGTTTCAGGAATGGATGAATTCTGTAAATGATGTTGAGATGGAAGACGACACGCTCGGCAGCTTGGAAATAAACGATGTGATTAACGTCGGAGATTTTAAGCTGGAGGTTAACCGCTACGTTGAGCAATATATCGAATATTTTTCAGGACGTGGACGAAGAACCATGAAACGCTGGTTAAGCCGTTCAGGCAAATACTTTCCGATGATGGCTGATATTTTTAAGGAGGAGGGAGTTCCGCAACAGCTGATATTTTTAAGCATGATGGAAAGCGGATTGAACCCGAATTCCCGCTCGTGGGCGCGCGCCGTGGGGTTGTGGCAGTTTATTCCCGGAACCGCAAGACTTTACGGACTCAGAATTAATTTTTATCTTGATGAAAGACGCGATCCTGAAGCGGCGACAAGAGCGGCGGCAAAGCATTTGAAGGATTTGCACGAAGCGCTCGGAGATTGGTATCTTGCGCTTGCCGCTTACAACACCGGCGAAGGAAGAATTAACTATGCAATCAGAAAGGCAAAGAGCCGGAATTTTTGGAAGATACGCCGTTTCATTCCCCGCGAAACAAGGAACTATGTTCCGCAATATCTTGCGGCTACAATTATCGGCGCTAATCCGGAGCAATTTGGTTTTAAAGATTTAAAATATGAAACCGCTCACGATACCAAGAAATTCTATATTGACGAAGCTATTGATTTGTCGGTAATTGCCAAGTGCGCGGGAGTTTCGGTCGGATTTATCAAGGAACTTAACCCCGCGCTTGTTCAGCATTCCACTCCTCCCAAAGGATTGGGCGGATACGAACTGAGAGTCCCCGCGGAAACTTACGATGCCTTTGTTGAGAATATCAATAATGTTCCTGACGACGCTAAAATTCAGTATGTTATTCACGTTGTTAAAAAGGGGGAGACCTTAAGCGGAATAGCGTACCGGTATAAAATTAAGACAACCGTGTTGGCTAAGTTTAATAAAATTTCAACTCGGTCAAGAATTTATCCCGGCGTCCGGTTAAAGATTCCGATTTCGGGGAAAATCAATAACGATTTTGAACTTAGCGTTGACGAAATGCCCGCTGTGGATGAAAGTAAAGATTATGTTGAAAATTCACCTTACGAATTGAACATCGAAGAAGATACCGGAAACATCGACTATTCCCGTTTCGATACTGAAAACATTGAAGTTCCCGACGGAAAAGTTCCGGTGGAATATACAATTAAGCGTTACGACAATCTTGTTGATTTGGCGACGATTTTTAAAATCAGAGTTTCCGATATCAGAAATTGGAACGACTTGCCTTACACGACTTCAATCGGAATCGGGCAGAAGATAAAGATATATGTTGACAGCTCGCAGGTTGATTTCTGCAAATCGATTGACCGCAAGTCAAGAAATGAAAAGCTGAGAATTCTTTATGCAAATTCCGGCGGAATGTGGGTTGCGCATAAAATTAAAAACGGCGAAGCGCTATCTACAATTGCAATGAAATACGGCGTTAAGGTTTCTCAGATTAAGAGGTGGAATAATATTCGCGGCAACAGAATTTATGTCGGGAAAACTCTGCACATTTACACCGGCAAAGCTTCCCCCTCGATGCGTTACACTAAGAAATCCGTAAAGTCGCTTCGCGGCAAAAACGTAGTTTATTACAAAGTAAAAAGCGGCGATACGATTAGTCAGATTGCCGAGAGGTTTAAGGTTAGATCGAGCGACCTCAGGCGTTGGAATCACCTTAGAGGAAATAAGATTGTTGCGGGAAAAAGTTTGGTAATCCGCTCCGGAAAAAAGAGCGCCGGAAGAATCGTAAAATCTTCTGATAACGGTTTTCACATTGTTAAATCGGGAGAAACGTTAAGCGAAATAGCTCTTAATAATCACGTTTCCGTTGCCGAATTAAAAAAATGGAACAATCTTTCCGGAGTGAAAATTAAGATCGGACAGAAATTGAAATTAACCGGGGAAACTTTGGTTACCCAAAAAAGGAGTTCCAAAAAAGTTGTTTATTCCGATTTGCCTGAAAAAAAGTCTTCCGGAAAAAAGAAAATTTATGTGGTAAAAGAGGGAGAATCGCTTTGGCAGATTGCCAGAAAACATGACTGTCATGTCAGTGAAATAAAAGCGTGGAATAATCTTAGCGATAATAAGATTAAGCCGGGAATGAAATTGAAAATTTATATGTGATAGGGTTCAAGCACGAAGTAAAAAGTATAAAGTAAAAAGTTTAAAGGGTAAAAGGAGGGAAATGGGATTCGTTTGCTATCAGAATTCTGTTTTAACATGTTAATGTTTTGGCAATAAATAAAAAGTTTCTTGCCGACGGGTTAAAATAATTGTGCGCTCCTCTTAATTTTTTCTTAAATTCTAAGTTCAATAAAAATGAAGTTTTAATGAAAATTATAAAGTTAATAATCATTCTTTTTTCCCTTTTTCCATTAAGTAAAGTTAATGCCAAGGAAAATTCTGTTTATCTTATTAAAATTGATAGGGAGATTGGCGTCGGACTTGTTCCTTATGTAAAAAGGGGAATAGAGGAAGCTGAAAAAAATAAAGCCGATGCAATTCTTTTTGAAATAAATACTTTCGGCGGAAGGGTTGACGCCGCAACTCAGCTTAAAGATTTAATAGTGAACGCAAAGCTGCCGACAATCGCTTTTGTAAATAAACGGGCTATTTCCGCTGGGGCTTTAATTACTCTTTCTGCCAGAAAAATTGTAATGGCGCCGGGTTCTTCAATCGGGGCAACTACAGTAGTAGATCAGGCGGGGAAAAAGCAATCGGAAAAATATCAATCTTTCATGCGCTCTGAAATGCGCGCTACGGCTGAGGAGAACGGCAGACCTAAAAAGATTGCCGAAGGAATGGTTGACGAAAGAATCGTTGTTCCCGGATTGGTTGACAGCACTAAGTTAATTACGCTTACAGCCGAGGAAGCCGTTCATTACGGTATTGCGGATACTGTTCTTTCTGATGTAAAGAGCGCGCTGGCGTGGGCGGGCTATCCTGATGCTGAAGTTATTGAAGTAAATGAAAACGCCGGCGAGGAAATTGTCAGTTTTCTTAATCATCCGATTGTGGTTTCTCTGCTGCTGATGGTGGGAATGGTCGGAATGTTTGTTGAAATTAAAACTCCCGGGTGGGGAATTGCCGGAACGCTTTCGCTTATTGCTTTTTTTCTTTTTTTCGGCTCGGGACTGATTTTGGAGTTAGTCTCCGCTCTTGATATTATTTTGTTTATTGTCGGCGTGGTTGCTCTTATTCTCGAGATTTTTGTAATCCCGGGTTTCGGAGTATTCGGAATTATCGGGATTGTTTCAATTATCGCTTCTCTTTTCCTGGGACTTATGCCGAGTACGGATTTCCTTACGCCTGAAGCGGTTCAGCTTGCTATTTGGGAGTTGACCGGGGCGCTTGTCGCAACAATTATTTTTTCTTATTTTCTACTTAAGATTTTACCGAAATCAAAAATGTTTAACAAGTTAATTTTAAAAGACCATATTGCCGCCGCTTCGGGATATACGGTTAAAGAAAATGTTCGCAAACTTTTCGGGAAAGAGGGAAGAGCAATTTCCGATTTGCGTCCCGCCGGAATAGGGGAGTTTGACGGAAATCGTATTGACGTAGTTACCGAAGGAGACTATATCGAGAACGGTGAAAAGATTATTGTCATCGCGGAGGAAGGGTCAAAAGTGGTTGTCAAAAAAATTTCATAAAATAAATAATGGAGTATTTATGTTTCGTTTTATCTTAATTCTATTTTCTTTATTTTTTGCCGGAACAAGTTTTGCCCAAATTTCTTACAGTGGACCGGCCGAAGGTTCCGTAGAGAGCGGTGTTACGGTAACGACTGATAATTTCGCTAAAAGTGTAAGTTCGTCTCGGAGAATAAAACTTTTTTATCTTAATGATGATTATGAACTTCCTGATTATTTACAGGATCCGAACATGCCGGCAGGTAGCGAAGGTTCAAATGTTGTACGATTGAAAAATTCGTTGCAAAAAGGAATATTCGACAGCTTAATAGTTTTCCAGAGTTATAAAGGATTTACTCAGCGTAACAGTATTCCGCCGGATCCGTATATCGCTGTTGGTCCCGATTATATTATGCAGGTTGTAAATAGCAGATTTATGATTGCGGATAAGGAAGGAAATATATTGAAAAATATTTCAGCCGATGGCTGGTTTTCCAGTGCCTTGCAGGGAGCAAGCACCTTTGATCCTAAGGTTATTTACGACCATTTTGATCATCGCTGGGTTATGGTTTGGCTGCATCAGGATAATAATACAAGCGAATCTTACTATTTAATATCTGTTTCCGACGACGATAATCCTCTTGGCACCTGGTTTAACTGGGCTTTGCCTTCAAACGTCAACGGAAATACAAACTCCGGAAATTGGGGCGACTACGAAGGTCTCGGATTTGATGATAAGGCAATTTATTTAACTTCAAATCAGTTTTCTTTTTCAGGAAGTTATGCTTATACTAAAATAAGAATTATTGATAAATCTTCTTTATATGTGGATTCCGACCCGGGCACTGTAACGTGGGAGGATATTTGGAATATAAAATATCCCGGTTCAAGTTATTCTTGTTTCGGATTACGTCCCGCAAGAATGCAGACGGCATCCGACAAATATTATTTTGCCGTCGGTTCGCCTTATTCAACCGGAAACAGCGTTGGTGTTTACACATTATCTGATCCGATTTCCAATCCGACTTTAGACGGAGCAGCTGTATCTGTAGTCTCTTATTCCAATCCTCCTAATCCGAATCAACTTGGAGGCGGTTCGCCGAGAATCGATGGCGGCGGAAAAAATTTAAGAAACGAACCGCTTTATAAAGACGGTTATTTATATATGGTTCACGCCGTTAAGGATGGTTCATATTCCGGCGTAAGTTTTGTACAGGTTGATGTTTCTTCAATGACAGCGACACAGGACTTTGTTTTCGGGGATGGGGTACATTATCACTCTTATCCTGCGATTGCAATTGACGGCGGCGATAATGCGTTTGTTACATACAGCCGTTCGGCAAACGATGAATATATGGGAGCTTATTTTTCCGTTATTTCTCCTGACGCTTCTTTTATTACTGAAGATAAGGTGCTTGCGCCGGGACAGGGTAATTATGTTGTTACTTATGGCGGTTCGAGAAATCGCTGGGGAGATTATAACGGAGCTTGGGTTGACCCTTCTGATTCCAATAATATATTTTTCTCTACGGAATTTGTTAATGCAAAAAATAATTGGGGCGTTTGGGTAGCGGGCGTCAGGGTGCATCCGTACCAGAATGCCACTATTAATCTCTTAACAAAAAGTCTGGATTTCGGAGAGATTGAAGTCGGGAACGAAAGTAAGGAGCAATCCGTTAAGATTACAAACTTAGGAAGAGAACCGCTTGAAATTTCTTCGATTTCAACTTCGAATCCTGATTTTACAATGTTGGATCCGTTTACTCCGACTTCCTTAAATGCTTTTGACACCCTTACGGTAAGACTCAAATTTGTTCCTACGATTGATAGTGTTCGCTCGGACACGCTTTTTATTAGAAATAACGATAAAGATCAGTATGTTATTCTTAACGGCGAAGGTTATATTATTCAGCAAGTTTACAAAGATAATATGTACGCTACTTCCGGAAGGTCTGCCGGCGGGATTTTGGTTACGTTAAATCTCCAGACCGGAGAAGCGGCTCGGATCGGAAGTTCCGGTTACAAACCGATTCGTTCCTGTACGATTAATCCGCAAACAAATGAGCTTTATGCTATTGCCGGAAGTTCCCAGGACTCATCGTTAATAGTACGTGTTAGTTCGGCTGACGGAAACGCATTTCCAATTCATTTTACGGGATTTCCTGGACCGATGTATAATGTTCCGATGGATGCAATGGCTTTTGATAACAACGGTGTTTTATACGGATTATCCACCGAGCCGAAGTTATATACTATTGATATAACAACCGGAGAGGAAACATACGTTGCGGATTTACCGATTCGAATGGCTGCCGCAACATTTAATCCGACAACTCACGAGTTATATGCCTCGTCACGTTCGGCATCCGACAGAGATTTAATTATGAAGATCAACGTTACAACCGGTGATTCGACACAAGTTGGTAAGACCGGATTGAACAAGGCAATTTGGGGATTGGCTTTCGATAAAGACGGAAATCTGTTCGGAGTTCAAGGTACTGAATATCAAACGAGTAAATTGATTGCGATTAATCCTGAAACGGGCGAAGGTACGTTAGTCGGTTTAACGGGAATTAAAGGATTGCAGGGATTGGCGTTTGCCTACGACGGATTGGTTGGAGTTAACGACGAAATTGCCAATCAACCGACTAAATTTGAGCTTGCTCAAAATTATCCGAATCCGTTTAATCCTACAACGATTATAAGTTACTCGCTTCCGCATGCGGCTAATGTTACATTAATAGTGTACAACGCGCTCGGTCAGCAAGTTGCCGTTTTGGAAAATGCATTTAAACAAGCCGGCGTTTATAAAGTAAACTTTGACGCATCGAAACTCTCGAGCGGAATTTATATTTACACGCTTCGCGCAGGCGAATTTGTTTCATCTAAAAAGATGGCGCTTATCCGTTAACGATAAGAATTTAATTGGTTATTTTAGCCGGATTAACATTGTTAGTCCGGCTTTTGTTTTTAGTTTTTACAAGATATTTGTTTGTATTTATAAAGAGTATTTTGGAGAGTTTTAACCGGCTAATGACGCATTGGAACTTTCTGCGTTTTATGTAGTAACTAATAACGCT
>JALWEC010000412.1 GCA_027036655.1 Melioribacteraceae bacterium | reverse complement strand
ATCTTAAATCGCGCAGTCGGGTTTACTTGCGATAAAAAGTTGCTCTACGCCGCAAATCTTTCTCTGAGAACGGCGCTAAGAATCATGGTTCCCCTTGCAAAAGTTAATCTTAGCGACGCTAAAGATTTATACAAAGCGGCGATGAAAATTGATTGGACTAAAATTTTCAACTTTGACAAAACCATATCCGTAAATTCGTATGCGACCGAGCCGTTCTTCAGAAACAGCAACTACGCCGCCCTTTTGGTTAAAGACGCAATTTCCGATACGTTTACAAAAAAACTCGGCTCGCGTCCCGATGTGGAGAAAAGAAATCCCGACATTGTTATTGACGTTTATGTTAACCGGAAAGAGGCGGTTATTTCAATCGACGCTTCCTGCGATTCCCTTCACAGGCGCGGTTACAGATTAGAAAAAAATCTTGCGCCGTTAAACGAAGTCCTCGCCGCCGGAATAATTCTGTTATCGGAATGGGACGGCAAAACGACTTTTATCGATTCGATGTGCGGTTCAGGCACATTGCCGATTGAAGCCGCCATGATTGCGAAGAACATTCCTCCGAATTTAAGACGAAAAAATTTCGCATTTAAGCAGTGGAAGAATTTTGATATTTTTCTTTTTAATAAAGTCCGCAATACATTAAAACGAAATATTAAAGATTCGGATACGCGAATAATAGGCTCGGATATTGACCGAGAAGCCGTAACAATTTCAATCTCAAATGCGGAAAGAGCAAACGTTGATGACGACATCGAGTTTTATGTAGCTCCGTTTGAGGAATTTTCTCCTCCGGCAGGTGAAAAACATCTCGTTATAAATCCTCCTTACGACGAACGAATCAAAAAGGAAGATATTATCGAATTTTACAAGATGATAGGCAATACGCTCAAAAACAAGTATGTTGATACTACGGCATGGATTTTTACAGGCAACAATGTTGCGCGAAAAGCAATCGGGTTAAAACCTTCGAGAAAAATTCCCCTCTACAACGGTCCGATTGAAAGCCGCCTCCTTAAATTTGAGATATATGAAGGGAGCAGAAGGAAAAGCGAAGAGGATTAGTTAATTTCGTACAGGTTATCGTTTGTTTCCAAATATTCTAAAAAATCATCAATTGAACGCGCTTTTATTATTAGCCCTTTAGTATCTCTTACATATTCAATTTGTCTTTCTGTGTCGGCAAAAATTGTCGGCGCAATAAAATGACACATCGAATTACGGGAAACTTTTTCCGAGAATGTTTCTAAATGTCTTTCAATCGGCCAAACTTCCAGCATCGTTTGAGTTCGTCCTTCGGACATTGTTACTTCAATTAAAATTCCATTTTGATTTTCAAAGCACTCGATGTCGCCCTTATTTCCTTGCCCGCCGGCGGTTGATGTAGGAATACCTTCGTCGTCAATCGGATAATTGGGAATGACTAAAATATCTTGAAAATTATTCTTTATTGCTATAGCGGTTAAAAACTCCAATCTAATCGGATGTGAAAGATACTTTAGAATCTCATCTTTCGACTTCCCTCTTTTAGATAAAATCTTAAGTTCCTTTTTGACTGTTTCCCATGAAAAATATTCAACCCATTTCGATAACAATTTCTCATTTTCCTCAATAGGCGCAACATTCCCGATTTCGGAAAAAATTAAGTTCTCGTCAGTTTCCGCCATGTAATCAAAATATTCTTTTTCATCATCAAAAACCGGATAATCGGAATATTTGTCAAGAATATAAGAAATTTTAGAAATTTCATTTTTATTGATATCGATAAATCTGCCGCCGCCTCGAAGAGAAATCAAGCCGGTTAATCTCATCTTCCGAATAAATTCATCCGGATAATCAACCATAATTGATTTTGCTTCTCTCGCAACATCATTACCTTCCATAATTTCATTTTCGCATATCTCTATAACTACGTCCCAACTCGGGGAAAAGCCGTATTCTTCCCTTAAACTTTTTATCCTTAAATAAAGTTCATCTGCATTATTATTTTTCCAAAATAGAATAAGAGGTAATTCTAATTTAGAAATTCCCGCGCCGCCCAAATCTGTATCTTCATTTAATTTTCCAATTACTTCCAACAACAGAATTAAAGGGACATTATTGTTTAACACTCTCACAAACGGATTATTTCTTTGGTATTTTGCCATTGCATGGAGAAAGGCTTGTTGCTCAAATTCCGGATGCGGTTCGGAATACAAAATATAATTGTCCTCAATTTTAATGGAAATTGAATTAGCCAATCTTAACCCAACTTGGGAAAATTCAATATCCGAGCCAATACGAAAAAAAACAAATCCTAATTCCTTTGCGAAATCAAAAATGGTGGCAAATCGCGAGGGCCAACCTCTTTCAAAACCGGCTTCTTTATGTCTTTGAGGATTATTCTCTAATGCAA
The DNA here is from genome assembly GCA_027036655.1 of Melioribacteraceae bacterium. Classification (GTDB taxonomy): domain Bacteria; phylum Bacteroidota; class Ignavibacteria; order Ignavibacteriales; family Melioribacteraceae; genus WGAL01. The sequence continues at coordinate 120 of JALWEC010000412.1, read as the reverse complement.
ATTCAACATCTTCGTCGGTTAAAATTCTTTCTGCAAATCTTCCATTGCCTGTTGAAGACCATTTTTCTTTAATCCGATTATTGGTATTCATTGGTCGGTACAGTCCGTAACGTATTAACT
>JALWEC010000411.1 GCA_027036655.1 Melioribacteraceae bacterium | reverse complement strand
AGCAGAAAATTACCGACGGCTGTAGTTTCGGCTTCCGAAGATTTAAAAACCGCGGAGATAATTCAGGCTGCGTTTACGAATTCATATTTCAGGGTTTATGCTTCCGAAGATTTAATCGGCGTTGAACTTGGCGGCGCTTTTAAGAATGTAATTGCAATAGGCGCAGGAATAATTGACGGAGCGGATTTCGGAGACAATACCAAAGCCGCGATTATGACGCGGGCGATCGTGGAGATAAGTCGGCTTGGAATAGCGATGGGCGCTAAGCGTGAAACATTTGCGGGGCTATCCGGAATGGGAGATTTAATTGTTACTTGCATGAGTCGTCATAGCCGGAACAGATATGTCGGCGAACAAATCGGGAAAGGGAAAAAGCTGAAAGATGTTATTAAATCAATGGACATGGTTGCCGAAGGAGTTGAAACTTGCAAGTCGGTTAACAAATTAGCCGAAAAATATAAGGTTGATGTTCCTATTTCAAATTCCGTTTATAAAATCTTATTCGGCAAAGCCGATCCTCAAATGGTTACTTACGAATTGATGACAAGAGAAGTCGGAACTGAGTATTAATATGGTGAAAATATCTCTTTGTTTTTAATTTTTAGTTAAGATTTGCCGCGATAGATATTATTCTAAACACAAAATGTTTTTCGGAAAAACCTTCGAGGTTTTAACTATTTAACAAATCTTGAAAATTTACTTATTGTATTATAAATAACGAATTACTAAATAATTCAGTTAAACCTCGAAGGTTAATCAATTACTGAATTGCGAAAGCAAATTTGTTTTAAATATTATTGATAATTGACTTTTTAATACAGATGCAAAAAAACAATTTTGTTGAATTCAGTATTGAGTTGGAATCTAAAAATTCAAGGTTTGAAAATAGCTTCAAGAATAAAACGAATAAGCTAAATATTAATAACTAAAGATTATGAAAAGCGCTGAAACACCGATTCAATACCTTAAAACAATCGGACCGAAGAGGGCGGTTGCATTCGAGAAAATCGGTATTAAAACGGTGTTGGATTTACTTTTTTACTTCCCCACTCAATATCTCGACAGATCCAAAATTTTATCGAGCAACGACGCTTATTTCCATGTGGCGAACGGTTACGAAGAAGAAATAACCATTGTCGGGGAGGTTGTAAACAAAGAGATAATTCATTCCTACAAGAGAAAATTCTTAAAAGTTACTTTTCGCGATTCCAAAGGTTTTTTTGACGGGGTGTGGTTTAACGGGATAAAGTTTTTTCAAGGTTATTTTAATGAAGGAGATTTTTTTGCTGTTTCGGCAAAACCTGCAATTACGCGTTACGGACATTTGCAGTTTGTTCATCCTGATTTTGATAAGCTGGAGGGGAGCGAATCGGATGATTTTCTGAACACAGGGAAAATTATTCCGTTTTACCGAATTCCAAAAAATCTTAAGGAAAAAAATGTAGGCGAATTCAGTTTCAGGAAATTGATAAAGCTTGCCGTTGAGGAATATGCGGATTCTGTTAAAGATACTTTACCGGAAGATATTGTCGCCGGGAAAAAGCTTCTTCCGATTAAAGAGACGATTAAGGCAATTCATCTTCCTCAAAATCAGATGGAATTAAACGAGGCGTGGAATCGAATTAAGTTTGAAGAGTTTTTTTACTTCGAGTTGCTTGTCGCTTTGAAGAAGTCTTTCATAAAAAATGATATTAAAGGGAATAAAATTGAGGTTAATTCCAAATTGCTGAAAAAGTTTCTTGACTCCCTTCCATTTGAATTAACTGAAGACCAGCTCTCCGTCCTTCATGAAATCCGGCTTGATATGGAAAATACCCGTCCGATGAACAGACTGCTGCAAGGGGACGTCGGCAGCGGGAAAACGATTGTGGCTCTGATTTCAATGCTCATGGCTGTTTTTTCCGGCTATCAGGCGGCGCTTATGGCGCCTACCGAAATTTTGGCTAATCAGCATTTTGCCGGAATAACCAAAATGACGGAGAAGTTCGGCTTAAAAATCGGAGTTGTTTTGGGTAGCCAGAAAAAGAAAGAGCGCGAGCGGATTGAATCTGAAATTTCCGCGGGTAAAATCGACATAATTATTGGAACGCATGCGCTTTTTCAGGACAATATAAATTTTAAGAAGCTGGGGATTGTAATCATTGACGAGCAGCATCGTTTCGGCGTGGAACAGCGCGCCAAGCTGATTGACAAGGGAAGAAGCCCGGATGTGCTGATAATGACGGCGACTCCTATTCCCCGAACGCTTTCGATGACGCTCTACGGTGATTTGGACGTTTCTGTTATTAAAAAACCGCCCGCCTCAAGGAAGGAAATTAAAACTTATTTATCATCCGAAAATAAGTTGGACGAGATTTACGAGTTTGTTAAAAAGAAGATTAACGAGGAGCGTTATCAGGCGTTTATCGTTTATCCTCTCGTTGAAAAATCGGAGAAGCTGGAATTTAAGTCCGCGATTGAACATTTTGAAAAGCTGAAGGAAAGTTATTTATCCGGATACCGAGTCGGATTGATT
>JALWEC010000410.1 GCA_027036655.1 Melioribacteraceae bacterium | reverse complement strand
CAAATTCCGCTTCGTTTCCTCCGATTAAATCTTCGGGATGATATTCGCTGTTAGGCGTTCCGTAAAGTTTTACCTTTGACACGGAAGCGCTGTCCAATTCTATTAAAGCGCTTCGCGAAGATGATTTTATCAATCCGTTTGCTTCCTTTTTATCATACAGATAATATATGCTGAGAACATTTCCGTCAACAAATATGTTCATTAATCTTCCGCCGGCAAAATTCATTTTAATCGAACTTCCCGAAATTTGATTAAAACGAAAATGCGCCGAATCAAGAATTGAAACGAGGAGCGCATTTTTCTTTATAATCACATCTTTCAGTTCATTTTTTGCAAGCGCAACAAAAACAGAATCTCCCGAAACTTGATTTTTCTTAAACCAAAGTTTTACGGGAGCGCCGAACTCGTCTGTTTTAATCGCCGCAAAGCTGTTTGCTGAAATATCAAAAAAAGATGAGTCCGCGGCAAGGGAAAGGTTGGCGCGTAAAATTCTGACATCGCCGGAAGCGATTAGAATTCTGCTTGAATCATTAACCAATTTCATTTTCTCAGATAAAACGAATAACGTATCGGCTTCCGATTCGGAGGTCGAATCAACTTTTTCGAGGAGCGGCTCGCCGGTAATTTCGGTCGTTTTAATTTTCCCCGAATCAATCAATGCGTCTCCGTAAACGATAAAATTTTCCTTACGGTTCTCAACGCTCACATCGTTAAATGCAAATGTCAGTTTCTCATCGGGGAAATAGATAAGAGAATCGGACGAGAGAACTGAGGCGGAATCAAGGACATGAACATTTCCGGCAGCTACAATTTTATTCTCTTTCCGAAAGTAAATTAAATTTTCAGCGTCGAGTTTCTTAGCGCTTCTAACCAAAGTCGCTCCGCCGCTTAAGGTAACTATATCAGTGGTTTTGGAATAACTTCCCTTTGCGCCTGTAAGCGTATCGCCATCCGCGACAGATAAAAAGTTAGTGTCAATCCTCAGAAAATTATTCTTGCTTTGATAAAAAGCTTTTTCGGTAAAAAGTTTTTCCCCTTTCCGAGTAAAAACAACATTCCCTTTCAGTTCAATATTTCCGGAGGCGATATGCTGAACGGCAATGTCGGAATTAATAAGAACGTCGCCCTTGGTAATCTTAACGTTCCCTATTACTTCTCTTATTTTTTCACCGCCTGAGATTTTCCCAACGAGACTGTCGCCGACGATCGTTACCGGCTGCTCGGATTGACCTAAGAGCGCCAGAGGGAAAAAGAGCAAAAAAAATATTTGAAGTAAAATCTTCAAGCTATTTTACCTTACTTGTTATCAAAGTGATTTTTCTGATGACGTAATTGTTTAATTCCTTGTCCGATTCAAATCCGACTCCTTCGATTACTTCGTTCGAATCGGCAATCCAAACGGATTTATCACTGTAAATTTTATTCTTTTTACTTAACCAAACTAATTCGGGAGTTTTCAAAATCCTACCGTTGTTACTTTTTACAATTACATTTCCTTGCGCCGTCATTTTATTCAGCTTATCGTTTATCACCGCGTGATCGGCGGTTAAAACCGACGAAGGCGTTTTCTTATCTTCTTTATAAAATCTTACTTTTATCGTGTCGAGATATTTTGTTTTCAAGTCTGAATATTCTTTCAAATGTCTGCTTTCAAGAATTGCCTGTAATTTTCCCTGTTCCGTAAAATAGATTGTATCTCCCCAGCTTTCCTGGGATGGCAGAGAATCCCCTTCGGCAAGATCGACAACCGGTTCAAGTTTTTTTTCACCGCAGGATGTAAATAAAAAAGCGAGCAAAATAAATGCAAGTAAACTACTTTTCATTCGGCTGCAAACCCAAATTGACCAAATCGTGCAGATGAACAATACCAATCGGAACATTCTCTTCATCGACAACAACCAAAGAAGTAATCTTAAAGTTTTCCATCTTTGAAATTGCGTATGAAGCAAGTTTATCTTTATCAATTGTTTTGGGAGAAGGAGTCATTAAATCGCGAGCTTTCAATCCGTCAAGATTCACTTCTTTTTCAAGCAATCGGCGCAAGTCCCCGTCGGTTACTATTCCCGCAAGCTTACCGTTTTCATCAACAACGGCGGTAGTTCCCAAACGTTTACTCGTTATTTCCAATATCGTTTCCTTAAATGGGGTTTCAAGAGAAACAATCGGTATGTCGTTTCCCGTAATCATTATCTCATTTATTTTCAGAGTCAAACGTTTACCCAAACTCCCCGCGGGATGAAGCATTGCAAAATCATCGGGCGTAAATTTTCTGAACTGCAGAAGAGCGATTGCAAGCGCGTCGCCGATTACAAGCGTTGCCGTAGTTGAGGAAGTGGGAGCCAAGTCGTACGGACAAGCTTCCTCATCAACGCTAATATCAAGGAAGTAATCGGAATGTTTTCCAAGGAAGGAATCTCGCGAACTTGTCATCGCAATAATCGGAACGCCGATTCGCTTAAGCATTAAAATTAAATCGTGAAGCTCCTCGGTATTGCCGCTTTTGGAAATCAGAATTTCTA
>JALWEC010000409.1 GCA_027036655.1 Melioribacteraceae bacterium | reverse complement strand
AAGGAAAGCAACTCCGTAGGAGTGTTACCTTTGTAAAAAATAGAGCGCTCTATTATCTATTAGCTCCGTAGGAGCGGCGCTTCAATGCTTACGAGATAATCATTGTGTTTTTTGTATCGCTCCTACGGAGCTTTTGATTGGAGATTATTTGTTTATTACAAAGGTTTTGCTCCTACGGAGCAAGTACTAAATTATATTGTCTATGTAATTATCATTAGGCTTTGCAGAACCTAACCCGAACAAGCCAGAACCAATATGGGAGAAAGTTGAACAAAAAAACAGCCTCTGAAAACCTTACTAACAAAGAATTTCAGAGTATTTGGAAAAATATTCTTTCAAAAATAATACGATTTTTACTGACAAAAGCTAACTTCACCTTGTTATATTTGCATCGTTTTACTACCCGAATTAACATAAATTAATTTCAATATTTTTCTTAAATTACTTAGTTAAATAAAATGAACTGAATTTGAAGAAAAAAATCTATTTTATTTCCGATATACACTTTGGTTTGAATGATAAAAACCGTGAAGAAGAAAAAGAACGTCTTCTTGTTTCCCTGCTTGAGGAAATTAAGAAAGACGCGTCTCATCTTATCATAGCGGGAGATTTGTTTGATTACTGGTTTGAATATAAACTCGTGATACAGAAAGGTTATTACAGATTGTTTACGGCTTTGTCCGACTTAAAGAATGCCGGAGTTAAAATAATTTACTTAATCGGAAATCATGATTTTATGCATCGGGATTTTTTTAGTTCGGAGTTTGGCGCCGAGATGATTGAAAATGATTTATCGGCTGAGTTTTACGGGAAAAAGTTTTTTATTGCGCACGGCGACGGACTGAATAAAAACGATACCGGTTATTTAATTCTTAAGAAATTTATGAGGAACAAATTTTTCCAAAAATTGTATTCATTAATCCATCCCGATTGCGGGATAAAAATTGCAAGTAAATCAAGCAGAAAAAGCCGTGAATATACTTCGCAGAAGTTTTCGGACGAGAACGACAGATTAGTTGACGTTGCCAAAAAGAAGATTGACGAAGGTTTTGACTTTGTTGTATTCGGGCATACGCATATTAAATCGGATTTGAATTACAATAACGGGAAATATGTTAATCTCGGAACTTGGCTCGACAAACCGTACTACGGGGTTTTCGACGGAGAAAAATTTGAAATTAAGGAATGGAAAATAAATTTTAATGAGTAAGAAGAAAAAACAAAAAAAGAAACACAGCAAAGGCATTTTGCTGGGAATTTCTTTGGGGCTGGTTGTCGTCGTTATTGCCGGCATATTCTGGTTCGTACAGCTGGTAAGTTCCGATTTACCATCTCTGAATCAGCTTGAAAATCCCAAGCAGGATTTATCGAGCAATGTTTTCAGCCAGGACGGGAAACTTATCGGAAGTTTTTTTGTGCAGAACAGAGTTGAGACGCCTTACGACAGCATCCCGAAAGTTGCAATAGAAGCGCTTGTAGCCACCGAAGACAGAAAGTTTTACGAGCATTGGGGAGTTGACCTTGAGCGTTTTGTAAAAGCGATGATAAAAAATATCGTAATGGGACGCCGCGAAGGCGGAAGCACGATAACGCAACAGCTTGCTAAAAATCTTTACTCATTTAAAGGGAAGCGGGAAACTCTTTTCCAGACCGGAATAAGAAAAATAAGGGAGTGGATTACCGCCGTTCAGATTGAGCGGAATTACACTAAGCAGGAAATCTTGCAGATGTATTTTAACGAGTCTTATTTTGGCAACGGGGCGTACGGAATCGGGATGGCGGCTAAAACTTATTTTAATAAAAAACCGCAGGACTTAACTGTTCCGGAAGCGGCGCTTCTTGTCGCCCAACTGAAATCTCCCGCCTACTACAACCCTGTAAGGCACTACAATCGCGCGATGTTCAGAAGAAATTTGATTATGCATAACATGGTAGCTGTAGGCTATTTAACGGAAAAGGAATTTCATCGTTACAGTAAAGAGCCGATACGAATTTCAATGGAAAAGATAAGAAAAGGTTTTAAGAGCGAGCTTGCCCCGAAATTCCTTGAGTTCGTTCGTCAACAGATGTCGTCTCTTTCCAAGAAAAGAGATTTCAATCTGTATAAGGACGGCTTAACAATTAACACAACTCTCGATTCCCGTATGCAGCAGCTTGCCCGCGACGCCGTTGACGAATACTTGCCGCAGCTTCAGAAAATGTTTGATAGAAGTTGGAGTTGGAAAAAGCACCAAGATTTGTATAACCAGATTTTGGATGAGAATATTAAAGGTTCGTCGAATTACAAAAATGCTTCTACGGCGGAGGAAAAGATAAGAGTTTACCACAAACTGAAAAACAACATTCCTTTTGTAGATTCGATAATGAGCGCCAAGACGAAAGTCCAGGTCGGCGTAGTTGTGCTTGATCCGAAAACCGGAGAAATTAAAGCTCTTATCGGCGGGCGCAACAAAAAGGATTATTACGGTTTAAACCATGTAACGCAAATTTACAGACAGCCCGGCTCCTGCTTCAAACCGATAATTTATACCGCCGCGATTGAAAACGGACTTTATCCCGCGTACCCGATTTTAAATCAGCGTTTTGATTACAACGGCTGGAGTCCGCAGAACTACAATAAAGATACGGGCGGGTTCATGACGCTCCGCGACGGACTTAGAAAATCAAAAAATATCATAGCTGCGCGCCTTGTAATAGAAGGGCACGTAGAACTTTGGCAAATAGGCAAGTTAGCCCGTCGGCTCGGTATCAAAAGCAAACTCGATTTATATCCTGCGATTACTCTCGGCGCTACTCAGGTTACGCCTCTTGAGATGGTTTCCGTTTTCTCAACTCTCGCCAATAAAGGAATTTACGTTGAGCCTTCTTCAATTAAACAAGTTGAGGATAAGGATGGAATTTTAATCGCCAATTTCATTCCGAAATCGCGCGAGGCAATTTCCGTTGGCACCGATTACATAATTACTAATATGCTACAGTCGGTTATCAATGCGGGAACCGGTTACCACGTAAGAAGCAAATACGGCTTTACGATTCCCGCGGCAGGTAAAACGGGAACTACTCAAAACTTTGCAGACGCCTGGTTTATCGGATTTACAAGCGATTTGGTATGCGGAGTTTGGACCGGGTTTGACGATCAAAGAATAACTTTTAAAGATATGAAAGGAACCGGAGCTAAATGCGCGCTGCCGGTTTGGGCATTATTCATGAAGAAAGTTTATGAACGGAAGGATGATTTTAATCTTACAGGAGATAACTTCCAAATGCCGGACGACGGTTCGGTTGCTTATGTTGATTTCTGCAAGGAATCAATATACGAATACGGAAATCCGAGGTTAGTCTCTGATGATTGTAACTCCGGAGTTGTAACCGATTTAATTAAGGTGGAAGATATTCCTCCGCCTTTTAATTATGAAAGAGACGCCGAAGTTAAGTTGTTTGATAAATATATGTACTTCGACAGCTCCGGAACTCACAGAGCGATTGAGATTAAATAAAAGAAGGCTTTGCATAACCCCATAATGTGTCATTCTGATCCCGCCCCCAACAAGAAACAGTCGGGATAAACTTAGCGGGAGAAGAATCTCAGAGCCGAAAATTATCTTCAGATTAGCGTATTTGCGGTTGGTAAATTGGACGCTGATTACGCAGATTTTTTATGATTTGTTCTGATTGTCTTGAACGAATCATAATTTTCGTGATTATACGATTTCCATGATTTTTCAAATTTCCCCTCTCTTAACCTTTATTCCTTTTCAATCATGGTCATCAGTGAATCATAAATAATCATCATAGTTCAAGATAGATAATTCACTCAGACACGACAAACTAAACTGCTCTAAACTATTCTAAACAAAAGCTACGAGAATTTTCCTCGCTGTGCTAGTCAAAATCTGCCACTATAAACAACTGAACGCTAAACGCCAATGGACTAATCCCTGTCGTAGGTTATGCCTCGCTATGAAAATTTTGTGTTTTGCAATAGTCTCTAAAAAAAAAGCCGGATAGATAATCTACCCGGCTTTTAATTTATCTGAGAATTAAATAACTCTTCTTATTTGATTCCTGCAATTTCTTCCAACATATCGGTGGTCAATGATTTAGGACGCTCAATCGGATAACCTAATCCGCGATCCCAAATAATATTTGCAAGAATGCCAAATGCACGACCTACTCCGAATAGCACTGTGTAGAAGTCGTATTCTTTAACTCCGTAGTACCACTGAATAACGCCTGATTGTGCGTCAACGTTAGGCCACGGATTCTTTGCCTTTCCGTGTTCTTTCAGAATCGGCGGAACTACTTTGTAAAGGACATCAACATATTTGAACAGCGGGTCGTCGGGCAAGTGCTTCAAGCAGAATTCTCTCTGCGCTTGATAACGCGGGTCGGTTTTTCTTAATACGGCATGTCCGTATCCGGGAATAACCTGACCGGAGTTCAAAGTATCCCAAACGAATTTTTTCATTTCTTCTTCAGTAGGAACTCTGTCGCCCATTTTTTCTTTTACGCCCTGAATCCAGCGCAATACTTCTTGGTTTGCCAATCCGTGGAGAGGACCTGCCAAACCGTCTAACATTCCGGAGATTGCATAATAAACATCTGACAAAGCGCTAGCAATCAAGTGCCCTGTGTGGGCGCTTACGTTTCCGCTTTCGTGATCGGAATGAAGTAAGAAATATAATCTTGCAACATCGTCGTAAGGTTTGTCGATGCCCATCATGTGAGCAAAGTTTCCGCCGAAATCAAGATGCGGATCGGAAGGAATAATATCGCCATCTTTATATTTCCAACGATAGATGAAAGCCGCAATCTGAGGCAATTTTGCGAGAAGGTTCATTGCGTCTTCGTAAGTAGGGTCCCAATAATCCATTTTGTTTAATCCGGCGTTGTATTCTTTTACAAATACAGATTCTTTTTCCAAAGCCAAAACTGCGGTTGCAAACATTGCCATTGGATGTGAATCTTTCGGCATCGCTCTGATTATGTCAAATACATACTCGGGAACGTCTTTTCTGTTTTTGAATTCTTCCGCTACAGCTTTAACGTCGTCTTCGGTAGGAATTTCGCCCGTTAACAAGAGATAGAAAAAGCCTTCGTCGTATGGCATTTCGCCGCCGGGAACTTTAGGCAGTTTTTCCAATGTTTCGGGAATAGTGTAACCTCTGAATCTGATACCTTCGAAAGGATCGAGATAAGAAATATCCGTAACCAATCCTTTAACCCCTCTCATACCGCCGATAACTTGAGCTATGGTTACATCACCGACTTTTACGTCGCCGTACTCTTTAGCCAATTTGGCGGTTCTGGGACGCCAGCCTTCAATCTTTTCACGAAGTTTTTCTTTTAGGTCTGACATAAATCCTCCAATATTTTTATTCTTTTAGTTAGTGTAATTAAGTCCACAATTTGAGAGAATTTTCTACTCTCCAAGCCGCATTTTTCCCGCTTAGAACTGCGCTTTCAATAGTGGCGGGTAAGTCGGTATTTGTCCAGTCGCCTGCAAAAATGAGGTTGGTGTATGGTGAGTAAATTTTATCTCTCAATCTGTTAATAAGATTATCGGACATTATTGTAGATTTTTTTTCATTTATTACTTTCAAATCTAAAACATTCTCAATTGAAAAAACAGGAAAAAATTTATTTAACTCGGAAAAAATTATATTTTTTTGCTCTTTTTTATCTAAACCGGAAATTTCCTTATTAGCGCTGGCTACAACGGAGAAATAATTCCCGAAATTAAATATCCAATCTATCTTAGAATTTACCAAAGCTATCATTTTTTCCTTTAAAAAAGGTTTTTTTACCTGAACATATCCGGTTAAAATCGGACTGAACCTGAAACATTCCAAATTGTGTTTGAGTTCCGAATCGGGGAATAATTTTGCGGCTTTATCAGGCGGAAGCGCAAGAATGACAACATCAAAATCGGAATATTCATCTTTATCTGTTACTATTTTTGTTATATTATTTTCGTTGATGATTAAGTCGATTACTCTTTCAGACAGATGTACATCACCTCCGTGAGAAGTAATAAAATCCAAAGCAGGTAAAATTAATAATTCGGATAATGGTTTGTTCGGCGGAAAAACAATAAAATTATCCTTCTTATCGAAGAATAATTTTCGCATTGTAGAAACAAAAAGCTGTGGATCAACGTCAATTGTGGGAGTGTTGAAAATCGATAATATAACTTTATCCCAAAATGTGGTTATCAGATTATCGCTCTGATTGTGCTTTGAAAAGAATGTCAGCAAATCCGTTGAAGTATAAAACGATTCGTCCGAATTTTTTATAAAAAGTAAAAATTTAATTAAAGATCTTCTCTCTCTGCCTGAAATAAACTTAAATCCCAAAATTCCGAGTAATAAATCGAAAGGATAGGGAAGATAACCGGTTGTGAATTTTGCCCGTTCACCATCTTTAATAAAAGTTATGTCAAGGCGATTGGGAATTTTTAACCGATCATAACTTCCCAGTTTTTTCATAAGTCGGAAAGTATATTTGTAAGCCGTTGCAAGAGCGTGTTGTCCGTAGTCAAAAGTAGGGAAATCGCTTCCGGGAAAATTTACGGGTTTTATTCTGCCACCGAGAGTTCCGGCGCTTTCAAATATTGTAACGTCGTTCCCGGCTTCGGACAAATAAACCGCCGCGCTTAGTCCCGCGATTCCGCCGCCGATTACCGCGCATTTCATATTCCGGTTTTTCCTTTGATTATTTCCCGAAAAATAATTGAAAGTTTTTTAATCTTGGAAACGGAAAAGTCGTTGTGAAGTACATTGTAGTTTCCGTCCTCGATTTTTCTCAAAAGTTCGTAGTAAATTTTTCCCATACCGACTGCGGGATAAAGGGTTTTATAATCATTATCGTCAAAATAAGAAAACGCTTCGTCGAAAAAATTGTGAGATTTTTCCCCTAAAGATTTCATAATTTTCAAAAAAGAGTCATTGTATTTGAGTTCGGATAGAGCATAAGCGGAGTATCCGTATCTTTCAAATATCTCCTCGGGAATATAAATCCGGGAATTAAAATAATCCTTTTTAACATCGCGCATAATGTTCGTTATCTGCAGCGCTTTGCCTAAGTTTACGGCAAACTTTTTCTCGTCGGGATTGTTATAACCGAGAATCTCGATAATCACCAGTCCGATTGTGGAAGCGACTTTGTAAGCGTAATTTTCCAGTTCGAGAAATGTGGTTATTTTTTCCCCGTTTAAATCGTCTTCCATTCCGGAAAATAAATCGTTAAATATTTCTACGTCAAGATTAAATTCACGGATTATGTCCCCGATTCGGTTTAAAAGATAAAAGTGGGATTTCCCTTTCAGCCCGAGATAAAATTGTTCTTTCCAATCGGCAAATTCTTTCTTTTTTTCTTCAATAGGTTTTTCGGTATTGTCGGCAATTTCGTCGCTGAGGTGGGCAAAAGTATAAAAATCGTTCATCGCTTCTCTTTTTCTTTTGGGAAGCAATGCGAATGCATAGAAAAAACTGCTTTTTTTATTCTCAGATAAATTTTGCATTCTTAATCCGACTTTAATAAACGTTTACGAACAACTTTTAAATCGAAACAGTATAATAACCAAATTCTACGGCTTTTATCAGAAAATTTATAGAACAGAGTTTTTGCGGTAAAATCCAAAGCTTTCTACAAATTAGTTTTCGTGATTCAGTAATAAAACGACCTTCGAGGTTACCTGATTTATTTAGTAGAAGGCTTTGCATAACCTACTTTATATGTCATTCTGAATGGAGCGAAGCGGAATGAAGAATCTCAAAACCTATATATATACCAAATTTAGAAATATTTCGGACAGCTCACGTCTTTGCCGTGGCA
>JALWEC010000408.1 GCA_027036655.1 Melioribacteraceae bacterium | reverse complement strand
GATAAAAAGAAATACGACTAGAGACCTTTGCAAAACCTAAATTTGTCATATTGAGTTCGCCACAGCGAAGGTGTAAGCCGTCCGAAATATTTCTAAATTCGGTATAATTACCGGTTTTGAGATTCTTCTCCCGCCAAGGCGGGATCAGAATGACATATAAAGTAGGTTATGCAAAGCTTTCGACTAAGTTTTTACAAAGTACTTCCCGGGAAGCTGTTCAACGATTCCTTTAAATTCCAAACTGAGCAAATGAATTGAGCAATCGACTACCGATAAACCGCTTTTAGCTGAAATAGAATCAATGTGAAGCGGTTCGTCAGTCAGAGATTCGTAAATTTTTTGTTCAAAAAGATTAAGTTGCGAAATGTCAACTTGTTTTACCTTTTTCTCTTTTTCCTTCGGCGCGGCAATATTCAACTCTTCCAAAATATCGGAAACTTTAAGCGTTATTTTTGCTTCTCCCCGCTGAATAAGCAAATTTGTTCCTTCGCTTGTAACTGCTCCAAGATTTCCGGGAACGGCAAAAACTTCGCGTCCTTCGTTAAGAGCGATCGACGCCGTATTCAAAGCTCCTCCGCTTGTTTTGGTTTCTATGACGAGCGTTCCGAGCGTAAGTCCCGCAATTATTCTGTTTCTTTGCGGGAAATTTTTACCGTCCGGTTTTGTCCCTAACTTGTACTCCGATAAAATTAGTCCTTTCTCTGCAATTTCATAAAAGAGCGATTTGTTTTCGGGGGGATAAATCCAATCTAATCCGGAGCCGATTACCGCAATGGTTTTCCCGCCTGATTTCAGGCACGCTCTGTGCGCCGCGGAATCGATCCCTCTCGCCAAACCGCTTACGATTACAAGTCCGTTTTCCGCGAGCTTTTCGGAAAAATTTTCCGCTTGTTTAATTCCGTAACGCGAGGGTTTTCTTGTGCCTACAATGGAGATTGAATTTGAATCGATAAGCGAGATGTCTCCGATGTAATAAAGTAAAACGGGCGGGGAATAAATATTTCGTAATCTTTCCGGATACTCATCATCCGACACGGTAAGTATTTTTCCGCCGAATTGAGCGAGCTTCTCCGATTCCTTCTTCAGCTCGCTTAATGTTTCGCGGTAGTTAGATTTTGATTTCAATATTTTCTGCGCCATACCAACGCTTATTCCGGTAACCTCGACGAGTTCGTCCAAGCGCGCCGCAAAAATTTCTTCGGGAGTATTAAAAATGGCAAGAAGTTTCAAAAGCATACGAGAGCCGATTCCCTCGACGCTTAAAAGCGAGGATAATATAGCCGTTGATTTTAATTCCAAATTTATTCAGTTACTTCGTAATCGTCCACCACCGCAACAATCATTGTGTTGACGGGAGCGTTTTTATGCCCCAGAATTTGTTGAACTGCCGCGCCTTCCTTTACCACCAAAACCGTATCTCCGATTCCCGCGTCAGCGGAATCAAGCGCGATGTGTTCCTTGGTATCTAAAAATTTTCCTTCCAAATCCACCGGCTGAATAACAAGAAGTTTATATCCCGTAAGATACCGGTTTTTGTGGGTTGAAACTACGTTCCCTTTAACTTTAGCCAGGAACATTATTTTTTATGCCTGTAAAAAATTGCAGCCGGAAAAATGACAAGGTAAGCAATGAGTAAAACAATCGGAGAATAAGTGAGCGAAGTGGGATTATCCCACGGACCGAACGACATTAAATAAAATCCAAGGATTAAGACTGCAAAACCGGTCAGTAAAATTATGGAGTTCGTTTTCGTCCAGTAATCTTTGAAAAACACTTTTGCTCCAATGCTTTTTGATTTACTTCCGGCGGTTTGTTTTTTCTTATTTTTTTTATCGACGCTTACAATTTTTGTCATGGAGTTTACCTGAACAATTAATATTAATATTTTGATTACAACATATTAATATAGATTAAAACCTAAATTTTGTCAATGCCGGAATTATATTTCAGCGATTCAGATCTTGGTTTTTTCTAAATCCCGAAGGGATTAAATATCGATAGATTTTGATCACATTAAGTTATTCGACCTCGTTGGGGGCGAATATAATTGTTATCTCATTCAATTATAGAGACCTTTGCAAAACCTAAAATTGCCATATTAAGTTCGACAAGCTTATCCCGACCGCTTTTCGTCGGAGGCGAAGGTGAAAGCCTTCCGAAATATCTCTAAATTAAGTGTAATTTCGGGTTCTGAGATTATTCTCCCGTTCCACCTTGGCGGATGTCAGTGAATGATAAACCATTAATGTTTTAACCGGTTCACCGAATTTTCCCCTTATACAATAGTACGTTCTCAGTAAACTACATGTTATTTTAGCAGAATATTTCCCCAAATATTCTGAAGCCCTTTGTTGGTAAGAGTTTTAGATATTATTTTTTTGTTCAACTTTTTTCCTTCTTGTTTTCGGGTTGTCCAGGTTAGATTATGCAATAGGTCTCTTATAATTTGTAATTTGTAATTTATAATTTATAATTGTTATTTTTACCCGATTCACAAGTCTTTTTTGCAACATTTCTTACTAATTTTATAT
>JALWEC010000407.1 GCA_027036655.1 Melioribacteraceae bacterium | reverse complement strand
GACGAAACTCATGCAGATTGTCGTCGTAATATATGCGGGCTGCAAATAAATCTTTATCCGAGAACTTTAAATTCATAGATAGTTCGATTTTCTTGCTCGTGGTTTTTAAGTATCTGTTCGGGAAAAGTGTCGGCGCCAGGTAGCTGTTATACAAGATAGAATTGTAATCATTCCCAAAACTTCCCGTCTTAATTGAATCGAAATCGACTCCCCCGTTCAATCCTGTTTTTGAATGGAGATAGGAATAAGTAAGCGCAAGATTCAGGTTTTTTCCTGATAGGTATTTTATTCTGCCGAATCCGCCCCAATGTGAGTAATCGGAGTTTAAGAATCTCGAGGAAACGGATTTGTTGGCGACATTGAAAGAGAAGATTAATCTGCGGGAAAATTTCCGGGCAAAGAAAATATTTATTTCACCTTCATCGTTTGCCCCTTGTAAATAGCGTATTTCCGTTACCGGCTGTTCCGGCGTTAGATCCTTTCTTACAAAGTTTACGGTTGCTCCGTTCATTCTGTCGCCGTAAAGAAATCCGCTTGTTAAAGAGGACGCTTCTATTCGTGTGATTCCGGTTAATGAAATATCGTAAAAGTTAAAAACACCTATGGTTGAAACCGGTAAATTATCAATCAAAACAGATGTTTTTTCCAATCCGTAAATATTAAAAAAATCGGGATGACCGAATGCGCCGAAATCATTTTTCTCCGCGGGGAGAAAGTTTACGAGAATATCTCCGGGTGAATGAAATTCGATAAAATCATATACCCCTTTATTTATGACTATGCCGGTGGAGTCGTCGATGTAAGCTTCAATATTTTTAAGAGGAGAAAGGCGTTTGTTAATTTCGTCTTGTGAAAGAGTGTCTGCATGCGCTGTCGTGGAATCAACAATACCGGCAACGCCGGAAGAGGTTGAGATTCCTGTCGTATCTTGCGCATTTATCGAAGAGAGATTAAGGAAAAGCAAAAATAAGATTCCCTTTAAGGAATAACGCTTTACGGAGATTTTGATTTTAATCATTAAGAAAACCTAAAAAAATAAAAAGTAAAAGGTTCATTTACACCTATGAGGGAAAGAGCTTGCGCAATCCCGCTTAAACTATATATTAAAAATAAAGGAAAAGATGTTTGATTTAAAACAAAAAATTTTTATTTTTTGCACATCGTTTCTTTATTAACTAAAACAAGGGGTTCAATATGGCACCTGCTAAACCAATGACTAAAGCTCAGATAGTTGAGTTTCTCGCAAAAAAACTCGATATGACTAAGAAAGACGTTAACACTTTCTTGAACGAGTACAACGACCTTATTTACAAACAGACAAAAAAAGCTAAAGAACTTACGGTTCCGGGCTTAGGCAAATTCTACATTGCCAAAACAAAGAGAAGAAAAGGTCGCAACCCCGCCACCGGCGAATCTATTGTTATTCCAGCTAAAAGAGTTGTTAAATTCAAAGTTGCCAAAGCATGTAAAGATGCTGTAATTCCTCCGAAGAAAAAATAACAACATTATTTATTTTTAGGGCTGGCATTTTTGTCAGCCTTTTTTTTTCTCCGCTTGCTCATCATCTCGTTTGCTTTATCGTTTATTCCCTGAACCAAATTTTTAAACATCTCTTTATCTACGCTTTGCAGAATAAGGGAAATAAAGTTGTTGTAATCTTTAAGATGAGGAAGAACACCAATCATCACATCGTTTTTTTCTGAAAAAATATAGACCGGGCGCGTAGCTTTGCCGCTGAAAATTCCGCCTTCGACTCCGCTTATTTCATCAAGAGGTAGAATAACTTCCTTCTTTGAATAGCCGAACTCGGAGCAAGTAAGTTTGTTCTCCTTAAGTTCTATTTTAAAAGGAATGTTTTTGGAAATGTTTGAGTAGTATTTAAATATCACGATTAAAATAATAAGATTTATTGTCGCGGGTATTAGGTTTGCCCAGCTTGCGCCGACAAGATAAAGCGAATATCCCAGCTGCAGCCCGAACAATAAAATCAGAGGGTAAAACGCATGCTTATAAATAATTTGCGCTAAAAAAGGATAGCGGAAAACTTTCTCCGTGATTTTTTTCTTTTCGGTTTTAGTTTGCTTCATTTTTATATTTCCTACTTTTTTCTCTTAACTCGTTACTCCGCCTTGGCGGATTACTCATTACTCATTACTGAATCAAAATTCATTTTAACAAATAAAACTTACTCTCTAACGGCTTTGACGTAAGCAATACTCTGTTGTTCTTTACTCTAATATTTTCTCCGCTCATTAAATCATGGAGTTTATTTAACTTTATATAAGCCGGGAACTTAATTTCCACATTCTCTTTTTTGTCGCTGCTTTTATTCAAAATAATCAGAACTCTTTCGTTCATGTCGGAACGGAGATAAGCATAAACATTATGTGTAACAAGCAACGGAAGGAAATCACCGAAATTCAAAGCGGAATTATTACGCCTTAATTTAATTATCCGGCTGACTTTCTTCAACATTCTTTTTTCATATTTATTTAGCGCGTTTCCGAATCTCATCATCCTCCGGTTGTCCGGGTCGGAA
>JALWEC010000406.1 GCA_027036655.1 Melioribacteraceae bacterium | reverse complement strand
TTTTTAGATATTTTAAATTTTTATGCGAAAAAATGCTAAAATCACAAT
The DNA here is from genome assembly GCA_027036655.1 of Melioribacteraceae bacterium. GTDB lineage: Bacteria > Bacteroidota > Ignavibacteria > Ignavibacteriales > Melioribacteraceae > WGAL01. The sequence goes on along the minus strand of JALWEC010000406.1, from coordinate 7,823 downwards.
TTTTAAATAAGGTTTTTAAGTATGATTTAATGCGATACGGTGAAAATTTTATCGTAAAACGGTAGGCTAATCATTGACTTGTTTATTATTTTGCGTCAAAATAATTCCGTAAAACAGCATTTACGATTAATCGGGGAAATAGTGCGGAGAAGTAGAATAGCAGTGTTGTTAAATAATTATTTTATTTCATATTTTAAGGGGTAGCGGTGAGGAACGATTGCGTCCGAACGGTTCGTGTATTGTAAGTGGCTGGATTTTGTGGACCAACTTTCATGTCTGCTCCCTTATTTATTCTATTTATAATCGTTAGATATTTAGCATCTTCCCCGCTTTGCTTACGCACAATGTTAGCGGATGTCAATTATTCATTCATTTTATTTTCAATCAATTCTTTAAGTTCTTTTTTGCTTGGTAAGACAATTTGATATTTACTTGCAAAAATCTGTTCATTATTTTCAGCAGAGTAATCTCTACAAGGGTATCCTTTTTATCTTTACTGAAATTTATTCCAATGGTTCTATTTTCGGTATCAATTTTAACAAATCTGTCATAATAATTCACATACATCTGCATTTGTCCTAAATCTTGATGTGTAAATTTCCCTATTTTCAAGTCAAAAAAAACAAAACATTGTAAAAGTCAAAAAAAATTGAAGGCAAAAAGATTAGTATTGAAAAAAGAGAAGACAATAAAATACTTTTAACAAAACATGGCATTCAGATAATGGTCGCAATACTTAGCCTTTTTGGGAAAAAATTACCTGCATTGTTATCTATCTTAGATGAGGAAAATATTATCCGGAAAGAGAAAAAACCAACTACCATCGAAAAACATATTTTTAATGCTCAAACAGAAATAAAAAGTTTAAGAGAGTTGTTGGGTATTCGATATTCCGGTAATCTAACGAAAGATGCAGCTTAATTGATATAAACAATTTTTTGGTAAAAGTTTTTTGCTAAGCGCCTAATTGAAACTCCGAACCATTTTTTGCAAACTATTTTCTATCGGAGATATTTATTTTAACCAAATTTGTTTCAAGAGAAACTTCGGAGGCAACATGAAGTTCAACTTCTCCCGGAAGCACAGCCCTAAAACTAAAATCCTCGGAAGTTGTTTCCGGCAGAACCTCAATGTTTTCAGCGCCTTTAACGATTTTAACTTCTTCCTGAACTTTTCTGAAAGGGGCTTTTTTGCCGAAGGAATTTAACGGACTCAGCCGGACGGAAACTCTATCTCCTACGCTTACCTTTTCGGGAACTGCGATAACTTTTACTTCATAGATGCTGAAAACATACTGCCAGCCGAAAAAGGAAAGCAAAAGAAGAACTGTTATTATCACCGCTCCTGTCATTATCTTCCCCTTTAATTTCAAGCCGAAACTACTTTCGGGTGTAAGTAACGCCGTCCTTTGTATCCTGCAGAACGATTCCCATTTCGCCAAGCCGGTTTCTTATTTCATCGGCAAGAGCGTAATTTTTTTCCTTCTTGGCATTCGCTCTTAAATCAATCAAAAGACGAATCAACTCATCCTCTTTGGAATCGGTAACCGCGGGCGTTTCAAGTTCTTTCCAATCTAAAATCCCAAGAACTTCATCGGCGGTTTTAACAAGAAAATCTTTTGCGGATTGATAGAACTCAACTTTAAATTCTTTGTCCGTCTGCATTTCGCGATTTACTTCCCTTACAAAATCAAATATAACCGCAACGCCTTTCGGAAAGTTAAAATCATCGTCAACAGCGGCGGTAAAGTCGGCGAAGTATTTTTCAAAATTCACGGAAGATTCTTCGTCGCCGTATTTTTCCGATTTAAGCTTTTCGTTAATTTTTTTCGCAAGCGTGATTATTTTCTCCGATGCCTTGGAGGCGGACTGCAAAAGCTCTTCCGAAAAATTAAGAGGCGCGGCGTAATGAGTTTGACTGAAGAAAAGCCGGACTGTTTCCGCCGTAAATTTTTTAAGAATATCCCGAGCCGTAAAGAAGTTCCCGAGTGATTTTGACATCTTCTCATCCCTGATGTTGAGGAAGCCGAAATGCACCCAATATTTCACAAAGTCCTTGCAGGTAGCCGCTTCGCTCTGCGCGATTTCATTTTCGTGATGCGGAAAAATCAAATCGCTTCCGCCGGCGTGAATGTCAATCGTCTGCCCCAGCTCTTTCATACTCATTGCGGAACATTCGATGTGCCAGCCCGGTCGCCCTTTGCCCCAAGGACTTTCCCATTCCGGCTCTCCCTCTTTTGCTTTTTTCCACAGCGCAAAATCAAGGGGATTATGTTTGTTTTCATTAATCTCGATTCTCGCGCCCGATTCCAAATCGTCAATTCGTTTGCCGCTTAATTTTCCGTAATCCTTAAACTTGGAAACATCGTAAAAAACATCTCCGTTAACGTTGTAAGCGATTTCCTTTTTTTCCAACTCGCTAATCAGTTCTACCATATCGCCGATATGCTGAGTGGCGCGGGGATAAGCGTCCGCGCGTTTAATCTTCAGTCCGTCAATATCTTTAAAAAATTCTTTGATATATTTTTCGGCGTATTCCTTGGCGTCAACTCCCAATTCGTTAGCGCGCTTGATAATTTTATCGTCAACGTCGGTTAAGTTCATTACATATTTAACTTTGTAGCCGCGGAAAATCAAATATCTCCGGATCATATCGCCCATCACAAAAGAGCGGGCGTTCCCGATATGAAACAAATCGTAAACCGTCGGACCGCAAACATACATTGAAACATGTGGCGGATTAAGAGGAACAAACTCCTCTTTTTTTCTATCAAGCGTATTATATATTAACATCTTAATCCTCTAATGATAATCCGAATTAACTTTTCAATTTATTAAGATTATATCTTTTTCTTTCGTGTGTGTCAAGATAAATTTTTCTCATTCTAATCGACTTGGGAGTAACTTCTACAAGCTCGTCGTCTTCAATAAACTCAAGACTTTCCTCAAGCGTGAACTTAACCGCCGGAGCGATTTTCGCCGCTTTATCCGAGCCAGCCGCGCGCATGTTGGTTAATTTTTTCCCGCGCTGAACGTTAACTTCAATGTCGATAGCTTTTGAATTTTCACCGATTACTTGTCCGGCGTAAACAACATCGCCCGGATCGATAAAAAATCTTCCTCTGTCCTGCAGAGAATCGATTGCGTAAGCGGTTGCGGCGCCTTCGCCCATTGAAATTAAAACTCCGTTCTGGCGGTGAACAATCGAACCTTTAAAAAATTCGTATTGATAAAATTGATGATGAATTATTCCTTCGCCGGAAGTCGCCGTCATTATTCTGTTTCGCAATCCCATTAAACCTCTCGAAGGAATGTGAAACTCAAGATGATTCAAACTTCCTTTGCTTTCCATTTTCATCATCTCCCCTTTTTTGTTGCCGACAATCTCGATTACCTTGCCCGCGTATTCGGCGGGAACGTCAACCGTAAGGAGTTCAATCGGTTCGGCTTTTTTCCCTTCGATTGCCTTGTAAATAACCTTGGGCGGACCGACTGCAAGCTCGTAACCTTCGCGGCGCATGTTTTCAATCAATATCGAAAGATGAAGCACTCCGCGCCCCGAAACCTTAAAAGTATCGGGCGAGCCTGTTTCTTCAACGCGCAAAGCTACATTTCGCTCCAGCTCTTTAAAAAGTCTGTCGCGCAACTGCCGCGATGTAACATATTTTCCTTCTCTCCCGTAAAACGGTGAAGTGTTTGTAGTAAAATACATACTGATTGTCGGTTCGTCAATCGCGACAATCGGAAGCGGCTCCGGTTTTTCCCTGTCGGCTATCGTATCGCCGATATCAATTTTTTCCAAACCGACTATCGAACAAATATCGCCGTTATGTACAAACTCAACTTCTTTTTTCTGAAGTCCTTCAAAAACAAATAGCTGCTTAATCGAAACGGGAGAAATCGAGCCGTCGCGTCTGATAATCGAAACAGGTTTTGATTTATCAAGATCGCCTCTGTAAACTCGCCCGATGCCGATTTGCCCGACGTAATCGCTGTAATCTATCGATGTAATTTGCATCTGCAGCGGACCCGGATTTTCGGGAGGAGCGGGAATATTTTCCAGAACCACATCGAGAAGAGGAGAAAGATCGACGGGTTTTTCTTTCAAATCGGCGACAGCCCAGCCGTTTCTTCCGCTTGCGTAAACCACCGGAAAATCAAGCTGATCTTCGGATGCGTCGAGGTCGATAAACAAATCGTAAATTTCATCCAGAACTTCCTCCGGGCGATTGTCGGGTCTGTCTATTTTGTTAATCACCACAATCGGAATCAGATTGAGATTAAGCGCTTTTTGCAGCACAAATCTCGTTTGCGGCATCGGTCCTTCAAAGGAATCTACAAGGAGCAGAACGCCGTCCGCCATTTTCAAAACGCGCTCAACCTCGCCGCCGAAATCGGAGTGCCCGGGAGTATCGATTAAATTTATTTTTACGTCGTTATATGTTACCGAAATATTTTTCGATAAAATTGTAATGCCTCTTTCACGCTCCAAATCGTTGGAATCCAAAATGCGTTCCTGCATTACCTGATTATCTCTGAAAATTTTACTCTGCTTCAAGATTTGATCTACCAGCGTTGTCTTTCCATGGTCAACATGCGCAATTATCGCGATATTTCTTATACTTTTCATCGTGTCCTTTATTAAATAAAAATTAACATTAAAGATAATTAATCTTTGAGGATATTCCTAAATGTGAGAAAATGCCCATCAATTTGGGTCCAAAATATTATTCATTCTCTACAATTTCAAACCGTTAAAACGGTTACTGATATGCTAAGTTGTTTTTAACCAACGGCTTATCCGCCGTGGCGGACGTTGGTTAATAGGGAACCATCAATAATTTTAACCGGTTCACCGGTTTTACTTATTATAATAGCACGAAAATTGTTTTTTATTGCTAACTTATTCTATTTTAATAAAATATATTTGACCCCCGTATCACTGAAAACGCCCTCCAAATGAAAAACAGAAGGCGGTACAAGTTTTACTAACAAACTTATCAGGTAATTCAAAAATTGATGACGCTTTTATTTTGAAAGAATTTTTTGCTATAATTAATTTTGAAACTTAATCAAATCTATCCTACATTAAGTATAATCTAAAATATTTCTTGGTCAAAAATGTCACAGCATGGTACGATTAGACGATATACTTTAATCATTGAAAAGATTTTGAATAAACAATTCCCAACGTTTAGAGAAATCAAGGAACATCTATATAATTTTGGTTTTGAAGTTTCAGATCGCACAATCCAGAGAGACATTGAGCAGATACGATATGAATTTGATGTTGAAATTGTTTACAATAGAAGTAAACATGGTTACTACATTGACCATGAAAAAAGTATTAACATAGAATCTTTTATTAAATTTCTTGAAATCATTAACACAGCTGAACTTTTGACAGAAAATTTGCATAACACCAAAAAATTATTAAGAAATATATTATTTGAAAATGAAGGAAATTTGAAAGGAATTGAACTACTAAAACCTATTCTAAAAGCAATTGATGAGAACAGAATCATTTCTTTTACACATTTTAACTTTATAACCGAAAAGACCAAGAAATTTTTACTTGAACCATATCTTTTACGTGAATATCAAGGTCGTTGGTATGTTTGGGGAATAGAAGAAAAAAGAAAAAAAGAACTAATGTTCGGACTCGATAGAATTTCAGAGCTTACTGTACACGACAAAGTTTTTATCAGAAATAAAAAAGTTAATCCGTTCAAGTATTTTGAAAATGTAGTCGGCGTAGATTATTCAAATTTAAAAACAGAAAAAATTGTATTGTCGTTTACTCATACTCAAGGCAAATTTATCAAGTCGCTTCCAATTCACAAATCACAAAAAATTTTAATTGATAACGATGAAGAACTAGTAATCGAAATTGAAGTTATACCGAACTATGAATTTATCCAAAAAATTTTTATGTACAATACAACCGTAAAGGTTCTTAAGCCGCAATGGCTTATAAATGAGATTAGAGATAAGTTGAAGGAATTATCAGAGAAATATTTCTAAATTACTCAATTTAACATCCATCCGTTTTATCACAATTATTTCAAATTTTTCCGAAGACGACACACTTTGGCGTAATCACCCAATATATTTGAACTATAACTTATTCTAAAAAAAATTTTTTAAGGTCAAATATGAAAAACAAACTTAGCGCTGACTCCATTGAAATTCATAAGAAGAAAGAAATTCTCGAAGCGGCGACAGAAAAACTAAAAGCTGATTTTATTGGGCTTGACAAAATTATTGAGGAAATTATAAACTCTATTACGCCTTGGTATTTATACGGTTTTTTATTGGATAAACCTGTTGTTATAAACCTTTGGGGACATACGGGAACCGGAAAAACAAGTTTGGTCCATAAACTTTCCCACTATTTGGAAATATCGCCATATTTTTTCCAATTTAATTTTGATAATACTGATAATAAATTAGACTTTTGTACTGAATTGTCTGTACTTGAAAATTTAGATGTTGACGTTAACGGCAAAGCTTTTTTCTTTTTTGATAATTTCCAAAATCTAAAAACTTTTGACAATAATGGAAATGAAAAGATTGAGACAACAAAAGATTTTCTTTGGGAATTTATTAATAGCGGAAAATTTATTATCGACAACTATAGCCCTGCTAGAAGTTTTCATGTTATAAAAATGCTTATTAATAAAATCGAAAAATTTATGAACGCTGGAATGAAAATTTCAAATGGCGAAGTGCTTACAATGAAACAGGAGTATAAATCCACTCCTCCAAATCCCGAACCTTATTATAAAGGGATAAGATTTATAATAAAGGGGGTCCCTGTAATTGAGCAAAGATACTATGAGTATCTTTACCATTATGGCGACATTAGATATAAATCCGACTATGATTTGGAAAAGAAGCTTTCAACTTTAAACGGAATAGAAACTATCGAATTTTTAAAGGAGACTCTAAAACGGATTAAAACTCCGCGGCTGTTTAATTTTTCAAAGTCAGTAATTGTTATTTCGAATACTGTCGATGAGTCTTTCCCAGCAGTAAAACAAAAAAAGGATGTGGATTTCGATAAATATTTACACAAACAATTTACGCATGAAAAAATAGCGCGTTTGGGAAATAACCATATAATATTTCCTTCATTAGACAAAAATGCGCCTAAGAAAATTATTGAATTATATCTCAAAAATTATTCTACTAAATTCTTAGAGGAAAACGGAATTGTTTTGGAATTTACCGGCTCTTTTCAAGATTTTATCTTGAAAAAATCTGTTGAGCTAAAACAAGAAGCAAGACATATACAATCAACTATTCAGCATATTGTTTTAACAAATCTGGGAGAGACTTTATGGGAAAGATTTAGAAAAGATATCGATGTTGATAGAATAAATTATTCATTCAATAACTCAAACATTGTTATTAAGTATTATAATAAAAATGAATTAATCGTAAAAAGTAATGTCGAACAACCAAAGTATTGAAGAAATGAACGCAAGATTTTTTGACAAGGTAATTCTTATTGGAAATACTTCAAAAGTTGTTTTTGAAAAATATATTGAGAAAAGAGGAACTGACACTGATTTATCAATTTATAGTTTCAACGATAGTTCGCTTGAAGAAGAAAAGAAACTAATGGGAGAGTTGATTTCACTTGTTAACAAAGAGTTTTTTTCACCAAAAGAAAACCAAAGATATACGGTAATGTTAACCGTTTTAGGAGGCAAAACAACCGATGAATTATTGGAAACGCTTTCAAATTTTTGTCCGAAACAAATTTTCACTTCTTTTTTTGTGATTTACACAAAACCATTTGGTTGGGAAGGACATAAT
>JALWEC010000405.1 GCA_027036655.1 Melioribacteraceae bacterium | reverse complement strand
AGTATTGCTTAAGCTCGGGAAAGAAGAGGAAGCTCGCGCCGCCTTGAATAAAGGACTTGAGCTTAATCCGAACATTAAAACCAAGGAGTATTACGAAGAGCTTTTTGCCGGCAAAGAAGAAGCCGAAGAGGAAATTGACCCGATTATGAAAGAAATCAACGAAGAAATCCTGCCGGAAAAGCCGGAGGATGAAGAAGTTACGGAAGAGGAAGAATTTGTTTCCGAAACGCTTGCCGCCGTTTACAAAGCTCAAGGAGCTTTTGAGGAAGCATTAAAGATGTACGAAAAACTGATTGAAAAAACTCCCGAAAAAGAAGATATTTACCGGAGTGAAATTGAGGAACTTAAAAAGAAAATCAATTAATGAAAATTGATATATCAAAAAAACTTCCTCGTGATTTTTACCTCAACGACACCTTAACGGTTGCCCGCAAACTTTTGGGAAAAATCTTTGTGCGCAAAACAGATAAAACAATTCTTGCAGCCAAAATTGTTGAAACCGAAGCTTATATCGGCGCGGTTGATGAATCTGCGCACAGCTTTAACGGAGAGACAAAACGAAACTCGGTTATGTTTAGGGATGGAGGTCGTCTTTACGTATATTTCACTTATGGAATGTACTACTGCGCAAATGTCGTAACCGAAAAAGAAGGAACCGGGAACGCCGTTCTTTTCCGCGCGATGGAACCTCTCGAAGGCGCTGATTTATTTGCGCTAAACAGGTTCGGGAAAACGGAACTTTCCGAAAAAGAAAAAATTAATCTTTTAAACGGTCCCGCAAAAATCTGTATGGCGTTCGGAATCGATAAAGAAAAAAACGGCGTCGATTTACTCGGCGATGAGATATTTATTCTCGATGCGTCGCCGGTAAAAAAGAACGAAATTGCGGTTTCCGAAAGAATCGGAATTTCTAAATCGAAGGAACTCCCCTGGAGATTTTATATTGCCGACAGTAAATTTATTTCCCGAAGATGAAACGCTCTGCGAACATATTGATTATCCGTACCGACAGAATCGGGGATTTGGTTTTAACAGTTCCCCTTGCCGGAATAATAAAAAAGCATTATCCGGAGAGCAGAGTCTCTTTTCTTGTAGCCGATTACACAGCTCCCCTTTTGCAAAACCATCCCGACATTGAAGATGTTCTGCGCTACACAAATAATTTTAAGGCGCAACTCGACTTGGTTAAATCAAAAAATTTTGACGCGGCAATTCTTGTTCATCCTACATTTGAATTAGCCAAACTGATTTACAAGGCAAAAATTCCAATCAGAATTTCAACCGGATACAGGTGGTATTCGTTCCTTTTTACGGATAAAGTTTACGAGCATCGCAAGTACGGAACGAAACACGAGCTTGAGCACAATGTGAACTTACTTGCTCCACTTGGAATCAAGGAAAACATTACTCCCGCAAGCGTACATTATAATATACAGACGGACTTCAATTCACTACAGAAAGTTGACGAAGTTTTAGAATCCGAAAATTTTGACCGTAGTAAAAAATCGATTATTGTGCATCCCGGAAGCAGGGGAAGCGCAATTGACTTGCCGGAAAGTAAGTTCAAACAGCTTATTGAATTACTGGCACGACAGTTGAATGTTAATATCATATTAACGGGAAGCGATTCCGAAATTGATTTGTGCAAAAGATTGAGCGCCGCCGGAGCAATAAACTTGGCGGGAAGATTTAATCTGAGCGGGCTGATTGCTTTAATTTCACGGTCGGATTTGCTAATTGCAAATTCCACCGGACCGATTCATATTGCGGCGGCTCTTGGAAAAGCGTGCGTAGGATTTTACCCGCCCGTGCCGGCATTATCATCCGTGAGATGGGCGCCTTATACGGAAAAGCGGAAAATTTTCACGCCCGATGTTGAATGCGGAAACAAATGCACTAAAAAAGAGTGCTTGAAAATTAAATGCATGGAAAAAATCAACATTCAAGAAGTCGCACAGTCCGTTATTGATATTATTAATGGATCTACTTAGAAAAGGTTATTCATTGAATAAATATCTACATTATAAACCGTTAAAACGGTTATAAGAATTGTTAATAAAAACCAGTACAAAGGCTTAAACCGTTTTAACGGTTTTAAGTAAGCTCATTAATAAAATGCTTTGCATAACGTAATTTGTCATTCTGAATGAAGCGAATCTTGCCCTAACCGTTTTTGGGTTAGGGGCGGAATGAAGAATCTCCAAACTCGCATCTGCTCCGATTCTAACTTTGAGATTCTTCTCCCGCTAAAGCGGAATCTGAATGACAAAAATGTTAGGCTCACAACATTTTTGTTATTCAGAACGAAGCGAATCCTCCGCCAAGGCGGATTGGCGGAAAGAATCTCAAAACCGGTAATTATACCGAATTTAGAGATATTTTGGACGGTTTACATCTTCGTTGTGGCGAACTCAATATGACAAATTTAGCTTAAAGGTCTATAATAATACATAGGTTTATTTTGAAGAATTTAATTTTAACTGCGATACTATTTAGTGTAATAGGAATATACGGACAGCAAACCGATTCGCTCCGTACACA
>JALWEC010000404.1 GCA_027036655.1 Melioribacteraceae bacterium | reverse complement strand
AATCTGTACGGGAAGTTTGTTGCGCCTAAGTTCTATGACGCTCATCTTCATTTGATCGAAGGAGGACTTTCCCTTGAGCGACTTGATTTATCGAACGTCTGTTCAAAAAAAGAGTTTCAGGAGAAACTCTACTGCTTTTCAAAAAAGAACGAGGATGATTGGATTATCGGGATGAACTGGACTGAGAAAAATTTTCGCGGCGAGGTTCCCGAAAAAAGCTGGGTTGATAAAGTTTTGCCGGACCGTCCAGTAATTCTTTATCGAATGGATTTACATACTGCGCTTCTTAACTCACGCGCGCTCGAAATTGCCGGAATAGATAAGAATTTCAGAGCTCCGGACGACGGAAAAATTGAGCGAATAGAAGGGGAAACTACCGGTATTGTTAAAGATGCCGCGCTTTTTTACGTTAATAAATTTATTCCCGAACCATCCTTAAATAAAAAATTATCCGCTTTGAAGAGAGGAATCGAAGAGGCTGAAAAATTCGGATTGGCGGGCGTTCAAGAGATGCTTTTTGATATTGGGAATTTGGAAGTTTATAGAAAATTGTGCGAAGAAAGATTCAGAGATAATTTTCACATATCGATTTCAATCCCGATAGAAAAAGTTAACGAATTTGCAGATAAAGATTTGCAACTTTGTAATAATATTAAGATTGTCGGCGTAAAAGGTTTTGCAGACGGCTCGCTCGGAGCAAAAACCGCATGTTTTTTTAAGCCGTATAAAGATGATCCCGGAAATTTTGGTCTTCAAACCGGAGCATTAAAAAGCGGTTCGCTTCTTAGGAATGCAATAATTGCCAATAAAATGGGGCTGCGGATTTCGATTCATGCGATTGGAGACAGAGCTGTAAATGAAGTATTAAATATTTATGAAAAGGTGCGGGAGGAAAATCCAAGTTCGGATGTTTCGCATCGCATCGAGCACGCGCAGCACGTTCTTACGGCGGACATTAAACGTTTCCGAGAGTTGAATATTACCGCCTCGGTGCAGCCTTATCACCTATATTACGATAAAGCTCAAATCATTAAATTGAGAGGAGTAGAGGAACTTGAAAATTCATTTCCGGTGAAAAAGTTTCTTGAACAAAAAGTCGCTGTTGCATTCGGAACAGATTTTCCCGTAGTAAGTTTAAATCCGTTGAAAGGAATAAAATTAATTACCGGAGGATATCACAAAGAGATCGGGAACGTTGAAAGCATTACAATTGAAGAAGCGATAAAATGTTACGGTGAAAATTCATCTAAGGCAATGATTATCGATGATGCCGCACAATTAAAAATCGGGAATAAAGCTGAATTTATTGAGTTTACTCTTTAAACATATCGCGGCAAGCCGCAATCCGCTGTGGCGGAAAAAGGTTGAGAGGTTCAAAGGCGCAAAGGTAATTCGCCGTGGCGGACTATGAACCTTTGTACCTTAAATTTAATTTTTACAACAATGACCTCCGCTATTGGCGGATTATAAAATTTTGCCGGAGGAAAAATTCACTTCATTAGAGAAAATGAAATTGATAAATTTAAATATTGAATTTCAACAAATGATAAAGGAGACATAAAATGTCAAACGCATATTTCAAAGTACCGGTTCCAACAAACGAGCCGATTTTATCCTACGCTCCGGGAACAAAGGAGAGAGCCGAAATTAAAGCGGAGTTGAAGAAACTCCAAGAACAGGAAATTGAAGTTCCGTTGATTATCGGCGGGAAAGAAGTCAGAACCGGAAACTTAGGTGAAATGGTAGAGCCTCACAATCACTCCAAAGTGTTGGGGCATTTCCACAAAGCGGGAAAAGAAGAAGTGCAAATGGCGATTGACGCCGCATTGAAAGCTCGGAAAGAATGGGCGGAAATGCCGTGGGAACAGAGAGTCGCAGTTTTTCTGAAAGCGGCCGAACTCCTTTCAGGCCCGTGGCGCGCAAGATTAAACGCCGCTACAATGTTGGGCCAATCCAAAACGGTTTTTCAAGCTGAAATTGATTCTGCATGCGAACTTATTGATTTCTGGAGATTTAACAGCTACTACATGGCTGAGTTGATGAAAGATCAGCCCTATTCTCCAAAAGGAATGTGGAACCGCGTTGAGTACAGAGCTTTGGAAGGATTCATTTTTGCGGTTACTCCTTTTAACTTCACTTCGATTGCGGGCAATCTCCCAACTGCTCCGGCTCTCGTGGGGAATGTGGTTTTATGGAAACCGGCATCAAGCGCAGTTTATTCGGCGTATCAATTAATGCTTCTCTTTAAGGAAGCGGGATTCCCGGACGGAGTAATTAACTTTGTCCCCGGTTCCGGAGCTAGCGTTGGACGCCCGGCGTTGGAAAGCCCGGATTTGGCTGGAATTCACTTTACAGGTTCAACGGCAACATTCCAAAATATGTGGCGAACAGTAGGGAACAACATTTCCAATATGAAATATTACCCGAGAATAGTCGGGGAAACCGGCGGCAAAGATTTTATCTTTGTTCATAAAGATGCCGATATTGACGGAGTTGTAGTTGCGGCGTTGCGCGCGGCGTTTGAATATCAGGGACAAAAATGTTC
>JALWEC010000403.1 GCA_027036655.1 Melioribacteraceae bacterium | reverse complement strand
CATTTATTCCCGCCACGGCATAAGAAACAATCGAATTCGGGTAGCCGTAAAGTATATCGGGGCGTTGCTCATCCTGGTAGTGCATATATTGAAGATAAACCGCCGGGATCCTCGGACTCAGTTTCATCGCCGACTGCAAGTTAACCATATGCGTAAACTCGTGCGTAATTACATTCCTAAGCCAATTGTGCGAGCCTCGCAAATCAAAATCGAGCGCGGAAGCCCAAATCTCGATTTTGTTATCAAAGAAATAAGTCGCTCCGTTCGAGTAATCGTCAATATCTTTAATGACAAAGTGAACCGTCTCCGGTTCGTATCCGTAAAGCGAGGTAATCGGCTTCCAGACTTCCTCGGCAATCTTCAGTACGATTTCAGCAGTACGCTCCGTTCCTTCGTGGAAATGAACTTGAACGTGTTTCCCTTTTATCGTGTACCATTTATAATCGGGATTATATTTTCCAACCTGAGCAAAAATAAACGAAGCGAGTAAGAACGTCGCGAAGAATATATATTTTTTCATATTAATCTATTTTACCACAACAACTTTAATGAGTTTTGATTCGGTTATATTTGAGTTAATTCCAGTTGCCTGAAAATTGGCAAAGTAAACATCGCTTTGCACTGATGAAACATCCCACGCAATTTCATTACCCATATCTTTGGAAGCTCTGCCGTTTAACTCGGCGACTTTGGTCCCCGCCATATCGAAAATAATTATTTTAATTTCCGAGTCTTCGGTAACCTTAAACCTGAAATTGGTAGTATTCCCATAAACCGGATTAGGCCAGTTATATGCGTTTACCAACTTAAAATTATTATCGACCGAAGATGAAGAACGCATTAAATTAAAGTACATATTATTCGCTCCGTCCGAATATTTCCCCGACCAATATGGTTTGACTAAACTGAATTTTTGCGGATAATTAAAGAGATAGATTTTACCTGAATTATCTGCAGCAACAATTTTTGTCGAGTCATTATCCATAAAAAAGATAGGTGGTTGAACGAGAGAACTTCCGAGAGAGAAAAAAGGAGAAAGATGGGAACTCATTTTATCCTTGTCAAAAAAGAATAGTCTGCCGTCCGATGTCGAATTTAATATGTGAGCGTTCTCTCCATTTGGAGTAAAAGTAATGCCGGCGCCGAGATAGCCTTCTCCGTTATCATCTTCAAGGGGCGAGTAATCGGATAAGACTCCTTCGAGATTATAGAAATAATTTTTCCCGTCCGCAGAGTAATTTATATAAGGATAAACATCATCGCCGAGATCAACAAGTGAAAAATCAGTAATTTGTTCGTTCCCTTCCAACTTAAAGGAAGCGTATTTTTCATAAGTCCCCGCGCTCACAACTTCAACAAGATTATTCTTTTCAAGTAAAATTATTTTGCTTAATTCATCTCCGTTAGGATTACTCACATCGGCAAATGCTCCTTCTATAATATTATTTTCAGATTGAAACTGCGGAACTCCACCCGAAGAAATATCATACAGAATTTTTTCACCTATTCCAAAGAACGACTGAGGGGCAGCTAAAATTTGCGTAATTTTATAACCAATTTTCACAGAAGTAGTGTCAATAAGTCCGGTAGAATAGTGAGTATAATATATTCTATAAGTTCCATTGTTTTCAGCGGCAAACATAAAGAAAGGTCTAGCGTCAATTTGTCCTGTAATTCGGGAGGTTAAGTTTCCTCTTACTCTAAAAGAATCACGTTTTGTTGAATTTCCATTAATCGAAAAAATATTAATCTTATTTCCTACGTTTCCGACAATATAGGGCATACTTGATTTTAGCACAATGTTAGGCGTTTCACTGAAATTGTTCAGCGTATTAATCAGCGTTCCTTCACTGTTATAAACATAAACCGTTTTTTCCGATTGAACGGTGAAAATTCCGGCGCCGCGACTCGGAGCCGCATTCACAAAATCAACTTTACCGATTTGAGGAAGCGAGATTACTTTTTCAAGACGGAATTCGTTAAAGTTAAATTTTAAGTCGAAACTCATTTTATTTGAAACAGAGGAAAATCCGGTAATGTAAATCCCTGAATTTGCTCCCGAATATGAGTCGCTTGAAGGCTTGGAATCAGGCGTGAAAGCGTCCGTAAAATAATGTCCCGTATTTCCGTTAAACCAGAAGTCGTTCTGCTCCCCTTCGCCGACAAAAGTATCGCCGAAAATAGTAGTAAAAATTTCGCCGATATCAAAAATACCGTCGGCTTCCATAACGGCAACGCCTTTATGTGTTTTGTCGTTATTGATTGTGTTGCTCGCGCGGTTTGCGTTTATTACGTTTTCGTCAATATGCCAAATTACAATTCCTTTCCCCGGCAGCGCCCAATCAAATTCATCAACATCGGTTACAACTCCGCGAAGCGTGTCAATATCATAATTGTTAAAGCCGGTTGTATCGTTTGATAAAACAATCGTGTGACTTCTGTTTCCGAGTTTATATGTAATAACGGCTCCGTTATTGTCGGCGTCGCGTTCGCGATTTTCAATCAGAAAGTACTCACTGGAGTTTATCGGGATTTTTACCAGCGTTGTAT
>JALWEC010000402.1 GCA_027036655.1 Melioribacteraceae bacterium | reverse complement strand
TGAATTGTCGCTCCATCCTCTATCAGTTCCGCAACATTTCTTCCGATTTTATCGTAAACTTTCATCACCTCGGGAGAAGTATCGGGATCAACTTGAGGAAGTTCAAGCAAAGGGGCGTCGTGTTCAACTATGTAATCTATTTTGTTGATATGAATAAAGCTGTTTCCCAAACCGCGGGGCATATTGTGGTTAATCTGCGCAATAACGATTTTGGATTTATCCGCCGGAGTAATGATATTCCCCACATCAATTCCATAACTGCAGAACCCGAATTCATCCGGAGGAGAAACGTTAATCAAAGCGACGTCCGGCGTTATAACGCCGTTTTTAAAAAGCAGCGTTACTTCGGAGAGAAAAATGGGAATAAACTCCGCGCGCCCTTCGTTAACCGCCTTGCGCGTGTTTCCTCCGATAAAAAACGCCTTGTGCTTAAAATGTTTTTCCATACCCGGTTCAATGTAAGGCAGGTTCCCGACCACAAGAATATGATATAATTCTACGCCGAACAGTTCCTCTTTGCGCTCAACCATTTTATCAATAAGATGCATTGGAGCCGCGCCGCCGGGGTGAATTACAATCTTATCGCCCGAGGAAATTACCTTTACGGCATCCTCAGCCGAAACCAATTTTGATTTATATTTGGAAACCCAACTTGGATTAACCGTTCTATTAATTATATTTTCTGAAATCATATTTGTTTTTTATTTCCATTATCAATTTGTGGGAAAAATTCTCAGTTTCTTAAAATCCAAGTTAAAAGTTTCAGCCAAAAACTCGTTTGTGCAATGTCCGTTATGCGCCCAAACTCCGTTTGAGACTGACTCTTCGCTCATCATAACTTCGTCCAAACCGTTATCGGCAATCATTGTTAAAAAGTCAATCGTCGAGTTTGTTAAGCCGTAGCTTGCGCTTCTCGAAACCATCGAAGGCATATTGGGAACGCAGTAATGGATTACGTCGTGTTTAACAAAAATCGGATCGGAGATTGTAGTGGGACGACTCGTTTCGAAAGTTCCTCCCTGATCGATTGAAACATCAACAACAACCGCTCCTTTTTTCATACCTTTGACCATTTCCTCAGTAACCAAATGGGGATTTCCGCCTCCTCTTACTTGCGTTGCGCCGATTACAATATCGGCAAAACTTACGCCGCGCGCAATCGTATAAGGATTGGCGGCTACGGTGGTTATTCCGCTTCCGAGCGTAATCTGGAGACGGCGGAGCTTATGAATATCGTTATCGAGAACAATAACCTGCGCTCCCCTTCCGAGAGCGGCTTTCGCCGCTGAAAATCCGACCAATCCCGCGCCAAGAATAACAACGGCGGCAGGCGCAACGCCCGGCAATCCGCCGATTAATATTCCCCGGCTGCTTTCGATATCGCTGCCGAGATAACGCTCGCCGACTTGAATCGCCAGTTTTCCCGCTATTTCCGTCATAGTTTCAAGAACCGGTAAGTAACCGTTTTTTCCGATAAACTCATAAGCGATTGCCGATATTTTTTTCTGAATTACTCGCTTCAGTAAATCATCGCGTGTATATGCCATTCGCAAAAATGAGAATAGAATTTGTCCTTCTTCAAGATACTCAACTTCTTGCTGATTCAAAGGGGCTACTTTGGCTATAATATCGCCGCGTCTGAAAGCTTCCGACGCCGAATAAACTATTTTGGCGCCTACCCGCTCATAATCGTCGTCGCAGAATTTACTTTGGCTTCCGGCTTTGGTTTCGATATAAACCGTGTGACCTGCTTTAACTAATTGATGAACTCCGGCGGGAGCTAATGCAACACGTTTTTCATCAGGAAAAGTTTCTTTTGGTATCCCTATTCTCATTTAAACAAATTCCTCTTTTTTTATAATCAAAAATAATTAAATAATACTTACTATCCAATAAAATGAATTACCGAACTGGAGTAACCGGAGATTTTCCTCTTAAAACATTAATCACATTTTGCGCGGTCAGTTCAGCCATTTTATTTCTCGCTTCAAAAGTAGCCGTGCCGATATGAGGCAATAATATCACATTGTTCAACTTTAAAAAAGCTTTTTTTACTTTCGGCTCGTTTTCGTAAACATCAAGCCCCGCGGCAAAAACCGTTCCGTTTTTAAGCAGTTTAATCAGTTCTTTCTCGTCGATAACTTCGCCTCGAGCAGTATTGATAATAACAACGCCTTTTTTCAGATTCGCCATATTTCCGGAATTCAGAATATGAAAAGTTTTCTCG
Source organism: Melioribacteraceae bacterium (assembly GCA_027036655.1). Lineage (GTDB taxonomy): Bacteria > Bacteroidota > Ignavibacteria > Ignavibacteriales > Melioribacteraceae > WGAL01. The sequence continues at coordinate 331 of JALWEC010000402.1, read as the reverse complement.
GTAAGAGGAAGATGAATCGAGATAAAATCGGAAGTCGCAATCAGTTTATTCAAAGAAACTTTTTTTGCGCCGAGTTCTTCCTCAAAGTCGGCTTTTTTGCTTCTGTTGTAGTAAATAATTTTTGAGCCGAAAGCCGCCGCTCTCCGGGCGGTCGCCTGTCCTATTCTTCCCGCGCCGATAATACCGAAAGTCTTTCCTCTGAATTCAGGTCCAAGCAGCAAAAGAGGTTTCCAACCGTCAAATTTCCCATTACGGACAATCTTATCCCCCGCAATAAAATTCCGAGCCGCCGCTACTGCAAGTCCCATCGCAATATCGGCTGTAGCGTCGG
>JALWEC010000401.1 GCA_027036655.1 Melioribacteraceae bacterium | reverse complement strand
CTTCACGAATTCCTTCCGAAGGAAGACGCCGAACAGAAAGAAATGGCAAAAATAATGAACGTGCCTGTAGCTAAGATTAAACAGAAAGTTGAAGAGCTTGCCGAAGTTAATCCAATGCTCGGACACCGCGGCTGCCGTCTCGGAACTACTTATCCGGAAATTACCGAAATGCAGACGCAGGCAATTTTGGAAGCCGCATTGAATATGGCCAAAAAGAAAATCAAAGTTCTTCCTGAAATTATGGTACCTCTTGTTTCGACTAAAAAAGAGCTTGAATATCAAAAAGCAATTATTGAAAAAACAGCGGAAGTCGTATTCAAGAGACGCAAGAAACGAATTAATTTCTTAATCGGAACAATGATTGAAACTCCGAGAGCCGCTGTTACGGCAGGCTCAATCGCGGAGGAAGCTCAGTTCTTCAGTTTCGGAACTAACGATTTAACTCAGATGAGTTTCGGATTTTCTCGCGACGACATCGGTTCATTCTTGCCTGAATATCTTGAGAAACATATTCTCGAAGTCGATCCTTTCCAAGTGCTTGATCAGGAAGGCGTTGGCGAATTGGTTAAAATGGCTGTGGAAAACGGCAAGAAAACCAGACCCGATATTAAGGTTGGAATTTGCGGCGAACACGGCGGCGAACCCTCATCTGTGGAATTCTGCCATAGAGTGGGATTGAACTACGTAAGCTGCTCGCCTTACAGAGTGCCGATTGCAAGACTTGCAGCGGCAAGAGCGGCTGTTAAAGATACGATGAAATAGAATAAGTAATTAACGCGGGGCGGAAATTTTTTCGCTCCGTAGTTTTTTATTGATGATGAATATTAAGAGATAGGAGAATAAATGAAATTATCGGATTTTAAGTTTAACTTACCGAAAACGCTGATCGCAAAATTTCCTCTTGAGGAAAGGGACCAAGCCAGACTAATGGTTTTGAACCGCGAAACTCAGGAAATTGAAGAGAAGAAATTTGCCAATGTTATTGATTATATGTCCAGGGGCGACGTTTTGGTAGTAAACGAATCGCGCGTTATTCAAGCGCGGTTGTACGGGACAAAGGAAAGAACCAACGCTAAGATTGAAGTCTTTGTCTTAAGGGAATTGAATAAAAAAGATAACATTTGGGATGTGATAGTTGATCCCGCAAGAAAAGTAAGAATCGGAAACCGAATCTACTTTACGGATAAAATATGGTGCGAAGTAATTGATAACACAACTTCGCGCGGTCGCACGGTCCGTTTTAACGAAGAAGCAGGAGATATTTTCAAAGCGATTGAGAATATAGGTCAAACGCCGCTTCCTCCTTATATTAAAAGAGAAGCCGTTCCCGAGGATAAAGTTAATTATCAAACCGTTTATGCTAATCAGGACGGTTCGGTTGCGGCTCCGACAGCGGGACTTCATTTTACAAAAGAACTTCTTTCCAAGATTAAGAAAAAGGGAATTAAAGTTGTGCCTGTAATTCTTCATATCGGACTCGGCACATTTCGTCCCGTTGAAGTTGAAGATTTAACCAAGCACAGAATGGATTCCGAATTTTTCGAAATTCCCGAAGATACCGCAAGAATCGTAACCGAAGCGCTGAAGAAAAAGAAAAACGTATTTGCGGTCGGGACAAGCGCCACAAGAGCTTTGGAAAGCAGCGTTACGGCGGAAGGATTTTTGAAGCCGAATTACGGGTGGACGGATAAATTTATCTTTCCTCCTTATGAATTTAAGGTGGTAAAAAAACTGATTACGAATTTCCATCAGCCGGAATCAACTTTGATTATGCTTGTTGCGGCATTTGCCGGATATGATTTTACGATGAAAGCATATAAAAAAGCAATTAAAGAAAAATACAGATTTCTCAGTTACGGCGACGCAATGTTAATCCTTTGATGAAAAGGTACGCAATCATACCGGCCGGAGGAGTTGGCAAGAGAATCGGAGTTAATATTCCGAAACAATTTATTAAGATTAACTCCAAGGAGATAATTGCTTACACTCTTTCGGTTTTCGATAAGTGTAAACTTATTGACGCGATTGCGGTTGCCGTATCAAGAGAGAATTTTTCATTGATGAAAAAGATTATCAGTGAAAATTCATTTAAGAAGAGAATTATTATTGCCGAAGGCGGAAAAACCAGACAGGATTCTGTTTTTTCCGCTATCTCTTTTCTAAATCCTAACGCCGAGGATTTTATCTGCGTGCACGATGCCGCGCGTCCGTTTCTTTCGCTTGAGATTTTACAACAAGCGCTTCTCGAAGCCGAGAGCAAGGGAAATGCCGTTGTGGCAATTAAAGCGCGCGATACTTTAGCCTCAATTAATTCCGATAACGAAGAAGATAAGATTATTGAGAATTATCCCGAGAGAGAGAAGATTTTCTACATTCAAACTCCTCAAATTTTCAGATTTGATTTTTTCAGTAAGGCAATGGACTATCTCTTATCAAGCGGTTTTCAGGGAACAGACGAATCTATGTTGGCGTTTAATCTTGGAGAAAAAATTAATTTAGTAGAAGGAGAGCTTAAAAACTTTAAGATTACTACTAAAGAAGATTTGGATTTCGCGGCTG
>JALWEC010000400.1 GCA_027036655.1 Melioribacteraceae bacterium | reverse complement strand
CAAGCAGTTTCAGTTTAACAGCTAATCAAACACAAACTATCACAGTAACAGCAGCAACTAATTCTTTATCATCCGGTAGTTATTCAACGCAGATAAATGTAACTTCGAATGGAGGAAATTCAAGCGGGACGGCAGAAGTAACAATAACTGAAAATCCGTCACTATCAATTTCGAGTGGAAGTATTTCTTATAACTTTGGCAGTGTAGAGCAAGGCAGTAATCCAAATCCGAATACTTATAGTTTTACAATAAAGAATGTAGGCGGAGGCACACTAAGCGGAAGTATCAGTGAGAGTGCAAGCTGGCTTTCCGTATCGCCAAGCAGTTTCAGTTTAACAGCTAATCAAACACAAACTATCACAGTAACAGCAGCAACTAATTCTTTATCATCCGGTAGTTATTCAACGCAGATAAATGTAACTTCGAATGGAGGAAATTCAAGCGGTACGGCAGAAGTAACAATAACTGAAAATCCGTCACTATCAATTTCGAGTGGAAGTATTTCTTATAACTTTGGCAGTGTAGAGCAAGGCAGTAATCCAAATCCGAATACTTATAGTTTTACGATAAAGAATGTGGGCGGAGGCACACTAAGCGGAAGTATCAGTGAGAGTGCTAGTTGGTTAGGTTTGTCATCAACAAGTTTTAGTTTGACAGCAAACCAGACAAAAACAATAACCGTAACCGCAACGACATCGGATTTATCATCGGGAAGTTATTTCGAATCAATATCAGTAACATCAAATGGAGGAAGTGCGAGTGGAGATGCCGAAGTAATTATTGAAAGTCTGCCACAATTAGTTTGTAACGGAGCAGATCATGATTTTGGGGATGTTGAAATTGGCCAAAATCCAAATCCTAATTCATTCTCATTCACATTACAGAATGTAGGTGGAGGTACACTAAGTGGAAATATTAGTGAGAGCGCTAGTTGGTTAGGTTTGTCATCAACAAGTTTTAGTTTGACAGCAAACCAGACAATTTCAATAATAGGAACAGTAACTACAAGTTCTTTATTAGAAGGATATTATTCAACGCAAATTAATGTTAATTCGAATGGTGGGGACTGTTCATTTATGGTTATGGTTAATATTATTGGAATTCCACAACTTGAAATAACTCCTACTCCTTTTAATTTTGAAATAGATGAAATTACATTTCCAGAGGGAGTTAATACAATTACTGAAACAAGAATATTTCACATAAATAATATTGGCACTGGGGCACTGACCGGAAGTGTGCAATTATATGAACAAATCGATGATTTTAATTTGATTGAATGTAGCTTATTACCTGATGCTTCATTTAATCTTACTACAAATCAAGATAAAGAATTTACAATTGAGCTAAATATTCAAAGACCAACAAATGGGTTGCCAAATTATGAGCTTTCTATTATGGTAAATTCAAATTCAGGTGATGAAACTGGAAATTTAACTATAGCACAAATTACAGGGATTGAAGAAAATCTACATGCAACTGGTGATATTCCTAAAGAATTTAGCTTAGGGAATAATTATCCGAATCCGTTTAATCCGAATACAACAATTATTTTCGGAATACCAAATCAAGCTAATATTTCATTGATTATTTATAACAACATTGGCGAAATAGTTAAAACTTTAATTGATAATAAAACAATGTCTTCTGGGACTTATCAATACAACTTTAATGCAACAAATATTTCTAGTGGTATATATTATTACAGATTAATCGCTATAGGTGAAAAGAATTTTATTGAAACAAAAAAGATGATTTTATTAAAATAACAGAAAAGAATTTTAAATATTGAACTACCCTATTATGTTAATGATTTTGGAGGAATAAAGTGAAACAAGTATTTCTTTTTTTATTCTTTTGTACAATAAATGCAAACTTTGCTACAACTGGAGAAACAGTTTCAGATATTGGAACTTTATCCTCATTAATCTCAACACCGCAGAGTTTAACAGCACTTGCCGGCAATGGACGGATAACTCTAACTTGGTCGGCAAACAACGACCATGATTTGCAGAAGTATAATATTTACTGGGGTACGAGTGCCAACCCGGCAACGTTGCTCACCGGCGTAAACAAACTCGACACAACCTACACGCACACCGGCTTAACAAACGGCATAATCTACTATTACAGAATTACAGCAGTTGATGATGATGGAAATGAGAGCGGCTATTCAAATGAAGTAAGCGCCGAGCCGCTTTCGGCAATACAAGTTGTATCGACAAATCCGAATAAAAACAGCATTGCCGTAACGGACAGCTCCCAAATAGAAATAACATTTGACGAAACATTGCAGAGCGGCACGGTAGCGGACACAACTGTTTTTGTAACGGGAAGCATAACCGGAAGAATAGCCGGAACGCTTTCAGCTGCAAATAAAACCGTTACATTTATTCCGACAGATAGATACAACATCGGAGAAAAAATAACCGTAACGCTGACAACCGGAATTGAGAGTACAAGCGGAGCGTCGCTGCAGAACGGATACAGTTTTCAATTTACAATTGGCGCGGATGCAAATCCGTCCGGTTTATTATCCGTTTCCAAAAATTACTCTGTCGGCTCGGGAAGTTTCTCAATTTCTCTGGCTGATTTTAACGGAGATAAAAAAGCGGATTTCGGTACGGCGAATTTCTCATCCAACAACTTTTCAATAAGAATGAACGACGGAAACGGCTCGTTCGGTTCGGAAACGACATACTCAACCGGAAACAGTACATTTCCGTACGCAATAGCTTCGGCTCCGTTAAACGCGAACGACTATAATGATTTATTGCTTTCTCTGACGGCGCAGGATAAAATTAAAGCATTCCAAAACGACGGAAGCGGCAGTTTTACGGGCTTGGTTAGCGTAAGTTCGGGAGACGCTCCGCGCGGAATTACGCTTGCGGATTTGGATAACGACGGCGATATGGACGCCGTAACCGCGAATGAGAACGCCGGTTCGGTTTCCGTATTTACAAACGACGGCGCCGGTTCATTTACTTTAAATAACGAATATACTACGGAAACAAAACCGTATGAAGTTATCTGCGGTGATTTTAACGAAGACGGAACTCTCGATATTGCGGTTACAAATAAAGATTCCGATAATTTTTCCGTTTTACTATCAACGGGGAATCTCTCTTTCGCGGCGGCGGTTAACTATGCGGTCGGCGTAAATCCTATCGGGATAGAAACCGCCGACTTAAATAACGATAGTCATCTTGATTTAATTATAGCCAACAGCGGAAGCGCCAATTTATCTATTTTACTCGGCAACGGAGACGGAACGTTTGCAGCGGCAAACACGGTAACGGCTGGAAATTCGCCGAGAGGCGTAGCCGCTGGAGATTTTGACGGAGACGGCGATTTGGATATAGCTTGTACGAACAGCGAGGACGACAATGTGTCGCTCTTTTCAAATTCGGGAACGGCGTCTTTTTCGTTTGTAAAAAACTTAACCGCCGGCGATTTTCCTTCGGGATTAAAAGCCGCCGATATTGACGGAGACGGCTATCTTGATATTGCCGCGGCTAATGCAAACAGCGGAAACGTAACTGTTTACAGAAACAGACCGGCTCCGCAAGTAGTAAGCGTTTATCCGAGCGCCGGTGCCGATTCAATTAGCGTGAACTCGCAGATAAAAGTTTGGTTTGATATGCCTATCGACTCGGCTTCCGTTACAAACGCTTCCTTCCTTGTCGTTGGTTCGTCAAGCGGAGTTCATTCGGGAGCGTTCGGTTTTACAGGAAATTACGACACTTTAATTTTTACTCCGGCAACAAGCTACGGTTATTTGGAAACCGTAACGGTTACTCTTACAACGGGAATAAAGGACCGGGCTGACGGAGTTCCGCTGCAGCGGGAATATCAGTTCTCATTCCAAACCGAGCCGGATTATAAACCTGTTCTCTCTTTTACGGGCGAAGACAATTACCAATCGGCTTCTGTTTATCCGCTCGAAGGAAATATAACCACTTTGTTTGAATATCGGATTAATTATTACAGTCTTTCGAACGACGCTCCCGCCGAAGGTTACCCGAAAATATTATTGGATTTTGACGGAGACGGAGAGCTTACTTCCAACGGCGAAAGCGAACAAGTTATGCTGCCTGTTGATCCTCAGGACACAGTTTACAGCGACGGTAAATTATATAATTTTTACACAACATTGCCTCTCGGCAGCAGTCATCAAGTCAGATACAGAGTAATTGACGTAACGGGCGATTCAGCGACTACCGAAAATGAATTGCTGAGTTATCAGGATATGCCCGATGTGCTTGGCGGATTACCGGACGGCGTAGTTAAATCAAGCGAAATATCTTTCAGCAATGAGAACCCCGAACCGAGCAGACCGTTTACGATTACGGCGACGGTTAAGAACGAATCGGATGCTAATATGCAGGATATATCGGTGCGGTTTTATAAAGACGATGAATTAATCGGCGAAAAAACAATCTCGTTTTTATCGCACCGGACAGAGACGGACGTTTCGCTTGAAACCGCTATTGACGAATCGGGATTTTTCGCTATCCGCGTGGTAATAGACGAAAATAATCAAATTGCCGAAGGTAACGAATTGAATAATGTCGCTCTCAGACCGTTGCTTGTCGGAGACGCTCCCATTACCGGAACAATCAGCGTTACTTCCCAATCGCTTCAATCGTTCGCATACTCGCCGTTTGAAATAACCGGACGCGCGATGTATAACGGAGTTTTCGGCGGAAATCAGCCTGTCGCAGGCGGAGAAGTTACTATCACTTTTGACGGTAGAAATTATACGACGGTTACAAATTCAAACGGCTATTTTAAATTACACATTCTTGCTCCAAACGTCGGAGTATATAATCCGTATATAGAAGTTACCGATTTTCGTTTAACGGGCAATACAAATATCGAAGTTAACGTTGTGCCGTTAACCGGTCCCGACGTGGCTTTGGGAGAAATAAATGTTTCCAATTCAAACCCGACGGCGGGCGAGTTGGTTACCGTTAGCTTTAACGCTCTTAATCGAGGAACGACCGACCTGCACAATGTTAAAATTATTTTTGTGAAAGACGGTATTTTAACCGATAACGTAACCATTCCCAATTTACCGGTGAATGGAACGGAAAATATTGAATTTATAACAACTTTTACGGGCGAAGGAAGGCACCTTCTTTTTGCCAAAGCCGATCCTTTTAATGAAATAAGCGAAATATGTGAATTGAACAATACGTCTCAAAAAGAAGTAATTGTTATTCCGCAACAGCCGGATTTAGTTGTGCGAAATATAATTGTTAATTCTTCGGTTTTGGTAAATGTTGAGCATTCGTTTAACGTGAGGATTCAGAATATTGGCGGCGTTGACGTAGTTTCTCCATTTACGGTAAAACTTTTTGCGAACGGAGCTGAAATCGCTTCCGGCGAAGTCAATTCGCTACAGACGGGTCAATCCGCTATCGTAAACTTATCTGCCGTTTTCACTACTGAAGGAATAAAAGTTCTAAATGCGATTGTCGATTACGGCAATGCTATTTCTGAAAACGACGAGAGCAATAATGAATTTAGTAAAGTAATCACAGTCCAGCCTCCGAGATCGAACTTAACTTTCTTACAAGGGTTTATGGTTAATTCTCCTGCGAATCCGGCTGTCGGAGACAATGTTCAAATTAGCGTAACGGCTACAAATAACGGAGATATACCTTCTCCGTCCACGCAAGTCAAATTTACAGTTGCGGGAACCAATTATTCTTCAACGGTATCCGTCCCCTCGTTAGACATTAATGAGGAAATTGTTTTGGACGCCGGTGAGTTTTGGATTCCTCAGGCGGAGACCACTTACGTATCGAAGGCAGAAATAGATTTTGCCAACGGTATTTCGGAAATTAACGAACTTGATAATGCGATTTCCAAAGCGATTGTAGTCGGCTATAGCGCCGATTTAGCGCTTGTTAATTCCGAGGCAATTCTATCGGATGATTTTTATGCGGAAGACGGCGAAGAAGTTCATCTCAGTGCAATGGTTCATAACAACGGAACGCTTTTGGCGACCGGAATAGTTCAATTTTATTATGAAACCGTATCCGGACGAATGTTATATATTGACGGCGCTTCGGTTACTGTTTCTCCCGCCGATTCCGCCGTTTCGGGAACGGTAAATTTTACGCTGCCGTTTGCGCCTGTAAAAATAATTGCTAAAGTTACTAATTCACAACCTACGGATTATGAAAGCAATAATAATCAAACCGAAGTATTTATCGGCGACAGCGCTCCGGTTATCAGCGGTTTAAGTAATCTTGCATTTAATGAAGATTCTTCGCTTACAATAAATTTGAATTACTTTGTATTTGACGGAGGCGACGCCGACGAAGATTTGAACTGGAGCATTATTAACGGAACCAATATTTCGGCAAGTATTAACACAAGCTCCAACATCGCCACATTAACGGCAACGACAAATTTCTTTGGGAGCGAACAATTGACCTTCTACGTTTTTGATCCGGAAGGAGAGGCGGATACTGCGTTAGTTAACGTTCAGGTTTACCCTATAAACGATTCTCCTGTGTTATCGGGAATTCCCGATATTAATTTCAACGAGGATGAAAGTTTTATTCTCAGGTTAAACAGTTATGTAACGGATGTTGATACCGACACCGGAAGTATTTCTTTTACTGCAAACATAATATCCGCAGAAGGAATGAACAGTCTGACTTCTTTTACAAAAAGCAAAGATTCATTGGGAAGAACGGTTTACAGTCTCGATGTTGACGACTTGATTATTGCAATCGATAATAGTACAAATATAGCGGAGATTTCCGCAAGCGCCGACAGCAGCGGTTTATTCGTTGTGGCTTTTACAGCTACCGACGATAGTTCGGCAAGCGACAGCGACACGCTGAACATTACCGTCAACAGCGTTAATGATCCGCCTGTTGTACAAAATGAGATTGAGAATAAAACCTTGACGGAAGATTTTGGCGAAATGGTAATAGTTCAGGACTTGAACTCGGTATTCGGCGATATTGATTCCGATACGCTTAGTTTTTCAGTTACCGGAAGCGACGCAAACATTCAAAGCGAAATAATTGGCGCCGGAATAAAAATATCATCCAAAGATAATAAGTTTGGGCTTGATACTCTCATAGTTTCAGCAAGCGATGAATCCTTTACGGTAATCGATACGTTCACTGTTACAATTTTACCTATTAACGATTCGCCCGTGGTATCGGGAATTCCGGATATTGTATTCCCCGAAGATAGCAGTTTTACATTAGACCTTGACCAATTCGTTTCGGATGTGGATAACGACACAAGCGAGATAACTTGGAGTTATAATTTCCTTTCGGATTCGTCGAAAGGAGGAGAATCTGCGGTAATAGGAAATAAACATAATAAGAAGAAATTATTTTCATCCGTTCCTTTGAAACGAACTCCGCACGGATTAAAGCTTGGAGAAAGCGATAGTTTAATTGTCGCAATAGATGAAACTACTCACATCCTAAGCGTACAGGCAACGGCTAATTTTAATGGCTTAAACATTAAGATGGAACTAACCGCTACAGACGACAGTCTTGCTTTTGGCGTTGATACAACTAATATTTCCGTAATAGCGGTTAATGATCCGCCGTTTGTACAAAATACAATCAGCGATTTTGGTTTGGATGAAGACTTTGGAGATTTTACATTAATCCATAATTTGAATTTCAATTTCAATGATTTAGATAATGACGAATTGACTTTTATAATTCAAAGCAGTGAAAACAATTTAATAACCGAATTAAATCAAGCTTCAATAATTGTTCACTCAAAAGAAAATCTTTACGGAAGCGATACAGTCGTTGTGTTTGCCGACGACGGCGAGTATTCCGTATCGGATACATTTGTAGTATCAGTTAGTAATATAGATGACGCGCCCGTGGTATCGGGAATTCCTGATATTGTATTCCCCGAAGATAGCAGCTTTTCATTAGAC
>JALWEC010000399.1 GCA_027036655.1 Melioribacteraceae bacterium | reverse complement strand
TCACTGCTCCTAACGTCGCAGTTCGCAACGACGCTAATTGTCATTGCGAGACAATCCGCTATAGTGGATTGGCGTGGCAATCTCCTAAATATTTAGCCTTAGCCGTTAAACCGCATTCGAACATTCGGCAACAGAGTGTTTTTTGGTGAGATTACTTCGTCGTTACACTCCTCGTAATGACACTTAAATTTAAAAGACGGCGCTAAAAGACAATTCGCCCTTCGCCTTGGCGAATCACAAGAGGGGAATTTTTTTACACTAACACTCGCAGATTGACCGCTAATCCCTCATACTTCGGGAATCGCTAATCAATCCGCGCTACAGACCAAGCACCAAGCACCAAGAACAAAGCACCAAGAACAAAGAACAAAACCCCCGTTCTTTTTTAGCGAAATAGCAAAATTTTGTTTAAATTTATTTTTCTTTCGTTTTAATATTATTCATCAAAGTCGGGTTTTATGCTTAATTATATTTGGCTTTCTTTACTGGCATTCGGAATTTTCTATGGATTGGCGTACGACATTTCCGATATCGCGACTAATAAATATCACAACGGAGATAAAATTCCTTGTGAGATTATTGTAAATCAGGAGGACGGAAAAGAAGCTCTCCTAAAGATTAACTTTGATGAATTAAACTCGCGATTTAAAACCGAATACACTACCGATTTACAAATCCCAATAAATCTTAAACAAGCGGAATTGAATCATTCGGTTTCTCTACAATTTCCGGCGAATAAGAAAAGCGATAAAACCGGCGCTTTAACCGCGATTAAGAAAAACTCCGGCAACGAAAATGACATAAACGCCCGCATAACGGAGATGGTAAAAACTTCTCCCGGAATTTACAAAGCAAAACTCCTTTTTGAAAAAGTCCGGTTTCTTAAGATGAAATCAATCACGAACGCGGCGATCGATTACTCCAAAACCGCCGTAGATATTGCGCTCGGTTTAATCGGCATAATGGCTTTTTGGCTTGGAATTATGAAGATAGCCGAAAAAGCGGGCTTGGTAAAAGTAATTTCCCGTTCGGTGAAACCGGTTACAAAATGGCTCTTTCCTGAAGTGCCCGCCGATCATCCCGCAGTTGCGGCAATGATTATGAACATCTCGGCAAATATGCTCGGATTGGGAAACGCGGCAACTCCTTTCGGATTAAAGGCGATGGAAGAACTTGATAAACTTAATCCGGAGAAAGGAACCGCAACGAATGCGATGTGTATGTTTCTTGCAATAAACACCGCCGGACTAACTCTTGTGCCCGCGACGGCAATTGCAATAAGAGCGGCGCAGGGAAGCGCAGATCCTACAATCATCATCGGCACTTCCTTTTTCGGAGCGCTGATTGCTACCGTTACGGGAATTTCGGTCGCGAAGCTTTTTGAGTCATTCAACGGCGGAAAACTTTTTTCCCTAACTTGGTTGAAAACAAATTATGTTCGTCTTCTAAAGTCATTCGCGCTTTTCTTTTTGCTGATAGCGGGTTTCGTTTTTCTGTCGAAAATTTTCCTCACGGGAAGCGGCGATAGCGGGACTGTTGTTGAGATAATTCGCGCGATTGCCGTTTTGGCGATTCCGCTACTGATAATCGGCTTTGTAATCTATGGCGCCGTTAAAAAGGTGAAACTCTACGAAGTTTTTGTTGAAGGCGCTAAGGAAGGTTTTACGATTGCCGTAAGAATTATTCCATATCTTGTTGCGATGCTTGTCGCAATCGGAATTTTTCGCGCGAGCGGGGGAATGGATTTGCTCGCCAAAGCGGTTGCTCCCGTTACAAATTTAATCGGAATGCCCGCGGAAGTTCTTCCGATGGCGCTTATGCGTCCGCTTTCCGGTAGCGCCTCCATCGGCATTATGGCGGAGTTGATGTCGCACTACGGACCCGATTCTTTCATCGGCGTTTTATCATCTACAATTCTCGGCAGCACGGAAACTACTTTTTATGTTTTGGCGCTATATTTCGGAGCAATCAATATTCGCCGAACTCGACACGCGGTTATTGCCGGAGTTTCGGCAGATGTTGCTGGAATTCTAGCTGCTGTATTTATTGTCAGATTGATTTTCGGCTTAATGTAAAAGAATAAATCGGAGAATATTATGAAATCCAAAAAAGTTTTAATTACTCGTAGAATACCGGATAAAGCGGAAAATCTTTTGAAGAAAAAAGGGTTTGATGTCGTAATAGGAGGGGATGAAAAAGGTTTGGGCAAAAGCGAATTAGTTCGGCTCGGGAGGGACGCTGACGGAATTATTTCAATGTTAAGCGACAAGTTTGATGAATCTGTAATAAAGAAATTAACCAAATGCAAAGTAATAGCCAACTATGCCGTCGGCTTTAACAATATCGATTTAAAAGCCGCAAAAGAACAAGGGATTACGGTTACCAATACTCCCGACATTTTAACCGACGCTACAGCCGATATTGCGATGGGACTTGCAGTCGCGGCGGCTCGGAATTTTATTGCGGGGGATAAGATTGTCCGTAATGGGAAATTTGACGGTTGGAAACCTCTTTTGCTGCTTGGACCTGAATTCAGAGGAAAGACTTTCGGTATTATCGGCGCGGGA
>JALWEC010000398.1 GCA_027036655.1 Melioribacteraceae bacterium | reverse complement strand
CTTCTTGTTATTTCCTTCTACTTATTTTACGAATCGGGTGTACGGCTGCTTAATCCTACGGAAGTGCAGGGTGGATTGATGACGCTTGTTGCGTCAATCGGTTTGGCGGCAAATATTGCGGGTACGCTTCTGCTTAAAAAAGGAGCTGATTCCAGCATAAATATCAAAGCCGCATATTTGCACCTTCTTAGCGACGCCGTCTCTTCGGTTGCAGTAATTCTCGGAGGACTTGCAATTTATTATTTAAGCATTTACTGGCTCGATCCGGTTTTAACGATATTAATCGCCGCTTATGTTTTGAAGGAGAGTTTTCATATCCTGACCGACGCGCTTCATGTGTTGATGGAAGGAACTCCCGAAGGAATTTCGCTTGAAGATATTCGGAAGAAAGTTGAAAGTTTTGATCATGTCGTAAATATTCATCATGTGCATGTTTGGTCGGTAGGCGAGAATGACATTCATCTCGAAGCTCATATAAATATTGACAATATGATGACAGATAAAAGCGACGAACTCCGCGAAAAAATAGAGAAGGCATTGCACGACGAATTCGATATTCATCACGCAACGATTCAGTTTGAATGCGGAAAATGTATTGAAGACGGTTTAATTAAAAATTAAAGGTTTTTAAGATATGAAATTTCTAATCACGTTGGTGTTATCTATTCTTTTATTTCAGTCCGGTTTAGCTCAAACCGGAAAGAGTAATTATCAGTGGAACGGATACGGACAATTTCGTCTTTATAAAAACGGGTCCGGTTCTCAAGGGGTGATGGTCCGAAGAATAAAACTTTGGGTTAAAGGAGAAGCTCCCGGTTATTCGAATTTAAAATTTAAAGTTCAGGGAAATTTTGAATATAAGGATGCCGAACAGTTTAGACTTTTAGACGCTTACGGTGATTTTACTTTTAAAAACGGCTATCTGAGATTCGGACAGCAAACGCCGGAGTTCAGTTTGCAGCGTCTTCAATCCGATTGGAAAATTCCCCTTTTGGAAAGAGCTTCGGTAATTAATTCACTGATCCCGGCAGCTCAAACTTCAGCGCGTGATGTAGGACTTCAACTCCATTTGCTTCCTTTTACAAAAATGTGGGAAATTTCATTCGGCGTATATGACGGGAAAGGCGCAAAAATTGCCGTTGCGGAGAAGCCTGATTTTCTATATACTTTTCGCAGCTCGGTTAATTTAAGTTTTACGGAAAATTATTCACTTCATCTCAGTATATCGGGAATGTACAGAGAGGCGCATTCTGCGGATTTTTCAAAGATTTTCGGACAGGGAAAACCTTTTACCGGAAGAGATTTAAGGTTTGGCGTGGAGTCTTTGCTGAAGTTAGCCAAGATTGAAATACAAGCCGAATATTTGGAAGCGCGCTTAAACGACAAAAAGGCTTATGGATTTTACACTTATGTAAATTACAACTTTTCCGGGAAAAATCAGATTGTTGTGAATGTTCAAAAGTATGCGGATATTAATCCAAAAACAAAGGACGATATTTGGCTAATAGCGGGATATAATCATTTATACTTAAAAAATAAAGTTAAGTTGATGCTCAGCGGAGGAACGCAGTTCGATAATGATTACTCGATTGCCGCCCAGCTGCAGATTTTCTTTAACTGATTTTTGTGTGAATTTGAAAAAATTATGCGACTGAAAAATGGAAAATAAAGTTTTAATTCTCAGGACTAAAAGATGCCGAAAGAGCGATGTGGTTGTCAGATTTTTGAAAGAAAACAATATTCCTCATATTATAAAATATGTTGAAGATGACGAAGAAGCGCAGAGACTTTATAAGAAGTATAATCTGAAAGCTTCGCCCGGAATAATAATTAACGGAGAGCTTTTCAATCCTTACAATCTGGTTGAAAACTGTAAAGTTAAAAATCCGGAAGCTACAAAAGCGGAATTTCTGAAATTGTTGGAAGAGAAATAATCAGAAATACCTCTTCCTTAATTTTAACGCAACATCGACAAGCAAAATCATAACCGGCACTTCAATAAGGGGACCGATTACGGCTGTAAAAGCTTCACCGGAATTAATTCCGAAAACAGCGACGGATACGGCGATTGCAAGCTCAAAGTTATTGCTTGCCGAAGTAAACGACAAGGTTGCCGTTTTACTGTAATCAGCTCCAAATTTTTTCCCCATATAAAAAGAGACGAAAAACATTATCACAAAATAGAGTATCAATGGAATGGCGATAAGAACTACGTCGTAAGGAATGGAAACAATTAGCTTACCTTTCAAGGAAAACATAACAAGTATTGTAAAAAGCAAAGCGTAAAGCGTAAGCGGACTAAGCTTTGGAATAAATTTGCGTTCGTACCACTCTTTCCCTTTTTTGCGTAAAAAATAATAGGGCGTTAAAATTCCGTCTTGTATCCGGTTCTAATTTTACGGTAGCCGTAAATTTAATGTTGTCCTATTAAATATTAAATCACATTAATATAAAATTTGATTACTAATCAATCATTGAATATCTTATCATTTAAATGATTTTTATTTTTGCTTATTATTTAACTAAACGGATTTATTATGAAAGAAAAAATTAGAATTGCTTCCGGACAAGGATTTTGGGGCGATTTAATCGATGCGCCGGTCTGGCAAGTTACGGAAGGCGACGTAGATTATCTTGTTATGGATTACCTTGCGGAAGTAACTATGTCAATTTTACAGAAACAAAAAAACAAAAACCCTGATTTCGGATACGCGCGGGACATTCCTCAATTGATGGAAAGAATTCTGCCGACTATTAAGGAAAAGGGGATTAAAGTTATCACAAACGGCGGCGGAGTAAATCCCGTTGCTTGCGCTAACGCGGTTTTTGACGTAGCAAAGAAATTAAATATTTCGGGACTTAAAATTGCCGTTGTTCTCGGGGACGATATAAAAGATAGGATTGACGAAATTCTTGAAAGCGGAGTCGAGTTAAACAATATGGAAACAGGCGAATCGATTCGCCCGTATAAAGATAAACTTCTGAGCGCTAATGTTTATTTCGGCGCGATGCCGATTGTGGAAGCTCTGCAGAAAGGCGCGGATATTGTAATCACCGGGCGGACTACAGACACCGGACTTACGCTTGCTCCGATGATTTATGAATTCGGGTGGGACAATAAAAATTACGATTTAATGTCCGCCGGAACGATAGCCGGGCATATTTTGGAATGCGGCGCGCAATCTACCGGAGGCAATTTTCTTGGCGATTGGCAATCCGTTCCTAACTTTGCGAAAATCGGTTTCCCGATTGCGGAAGCTTTCCCGAACGGAGACGTGATAATTACAAAACATGAATCGTTAGGTGGAATGGTTACATTCGAAACCGTTGCCGAACAGCTTCTTTACGAAATCGGAGATCCGAAAGAATATATTACTCCCGATTGCGTCGCTGATTTTTCTTCCATCAAGCTGGAAGATTTGGGCAACAACAGAGTGAAAGTTTACGATGTAAAAGGATTTCCCGAAACGGAATTTTATAAAGTTTCGGCTTCGTACGAAAGCGGCTATTCGGCTGTGGGAAATCTGACTTACACTTGGCCCGGCGCGCTTACCAAAGCGAAAGCCGCGGATAAAATTTTACGCGAAAGACTTAAAAATCTGGGATTGGAATTTGACGAGATTTTAACCGAGTTTGTCGGTTACGATTCGTGCCACAGAAATCTTGCCGTGCATCTTGACGAAGATTTGATTAACGAAGTGGTACTGAAAATTGCCGTTCGCGGAAAGGACAAAGCAGCCGTAGCCCGTTTCGGGAAAGAGATTGCGCCCCTTATTTTAACGGGACCTCCGAGCGTTACGGGATTTGCGGGCGGAAGACCCCGCCCGAGCGAAGTGGTCGCTTATTGGCCCGCTTTAATTCCCAAAACGCTTGTCGAACCTGAAGTAAAACTTATGGAGATTTAAGAGATGAAAAAAATCAGACTTATTGATATAGCTCACGGAAGGAGCGGAGACAAAGGGGACGCGGCAAATGTGGGCGTTCTCGCATATGACGATAAAGGTTATGAAATTATAAAAAAAGAACTTACGGTTGAACGAGTGAAGAAACATTTCGAAGGGATTTGCCTCGGTGAAGTCGAGCGTTACGAACTTCCTAATCTTCGCGCGCTTAATTTTATTTTGCACAACACGCTCGGAGGAGGCGGGACCGTTTCCTTAAAACATGACGCGCAGGGCAAAACATTAGCCGCAGCAATGCTTAGAATGGAATTGGAAATCGAAGAATAAAAATATTGAAAGGATGAAATATGTTTGAAGAGCAGATGAAAACGGCAAAGAAATTGAGCGACAAAGTGGATAATCTACGAGGTTATCTTTGACATCGATAATAAAATCGCAAAAATAGAAGAGCTTAGAAAAGTTACGGAATCTCCTGAGTTTTGGAACGACCAGCGTAAGGCTCAGGCTGTTCACAAGCAGATTAAAAGCCGTGAAATTTGGGTTGAAGAGTGGGACGAACTCAGAAAGATGGCTGACGGAGTACTTGAATTTATTGAACTTGCTCAGATGGAGGACGACGAATCCTATGAATCCGAAGTTAACGAGGAAGTCCGTAAACTTGAAGAAAAGATTTCCGACGCCGAATTAAAAAGTATGCTTAGCGAAGACGACGACGATAAAAACTGCATCTTAACAATTCATGCCGGCGCAGGTGGAACCGAAGCTCAGGACTGGGCGGAAATGCTAATGCGAATGTATCTTCGCTGGGGCGAACAGAACAATTATAAAATGACTATGATCGATTACCTTGAAGGCGACGGAGCCGGCGTTAAAAGCGTTTCGATTGAAGTGGAAGGAGATCACGCTTACGGTTATCTTAAAGCAGAGAACGGCGTTCATCGGCTTGTTCGTATTTCTCCGTTTGATTCTAATAAACGCAGGCATACTTCGTTTGCTTCGGTTTTTGTAATTCCGGAGATCGACGATACGATCGAAATTGATATTAATCCCGCGGATTTAAAAATCGACACTTTCCGTTCCGGCGGAAAAGGGGGACAGAACGTAAACAAAGTTGAAACTGCCGTAAGAATTACACATCTTCCCACGGGAACTGTCGCGGCTTGCCAGAACGAGCGTTCGCAACTACAGAATAAAACAAATGCGATGAAGATGCTGAAAGCCAAACTCTATCAATTGGAAAAAGAGAAAGCGGAAGCCGAACAGGACGAAGTTGAAAAGGGGAAGATGAAAATCGAGTGGGGAAGTCAAATCCGTTCGTATGTTTTTCATCCTTATAATATGGTTAAAGATCATCGTACTAATTATGAAACTTCGGACACAGCCGGAGTTATGGACGGAAATATTAATCCGTTTATAAGAGAATATCTTTTGAAGTTTTCGTCAGTTTAATGAATATAATTTTTCGTCAGAGCGGAACTTTAAAAGAAAGTTATTGTATCAAATATTAATGGTGTTATAGAGTTTTTATTTGACAAAGGAGAATTGATTCCTTAAATTTTAATTCAAATTTTTGTTTAATAGGAGAGAACAGTGGCTTTACCAAAAAACCCGAAATATGACTTGAGATTACATTATCAACGAGTTTGGGAAACCGCTTTAATTATTGCGCTTGCGATATTAATTATTTCCTTCAAATATTTTCCGGAAGTAAAAAAGCAAGTTGTAAAGCAAGAAGGTCCCCAAGAACTTGTACAAGTTGAGGATGTAGAACATACAAAACAGGAAACCGCTCCGCCTCCGCCTCCGAAACCGCCGATCCCGATTGAAGCTCCCTCGGACGAAGTTTTGGACGATGTGGAAATTGACGAAACCGATTTGAACGAAAACGCTAACGTGGCTCCCCCGCCTCCTCCGCCGAAAGTAGAGAAGAAAGAGGAAGAGCCTGTATTTTTCGTAGCCGTTGAACAGCAGCCTCAGCCAATCGGAGGAATTCAGGGAATTCAAAAACGTATTGTTTATCCTGAAATTGCTAAAAGAGCCGGAGTTCAGGGCAGAGTTTATGTTAGAGCTTTTGTTGACGAGCATGGTATTGTTCGCAAGGCTGAAGTGGTTAAAGGTATTGGCGCCGGATGCGATGAAGCGGCGGTAAAAGCCGTTATGGAAACCCGCTTTAAGCCGGGAATGCAGAGAGGCAAGCCTGTAAAAGTTCAGGTTATGGTGCCGATTCTATTTAAGCTCAGATAAATTAGATATAAAAAGAATCAAGATTATTTTAAGCCCGCCTACCGAGCGGGCTTTTTTTATTGTAAAGAGAATCAAATTTTTTGTAGTCTTCCAAAGAATTATTGAAAATTAACTCTTCTTATCGCTTCAATGATAGATAATCCCGCTTAGCGGAACGCCGATTATCTCAATTAATTATTAGGATAAAAACGGAACAAAACATATTTTAATATGGTATTAATGTAAAATCAATTATACTTGAAAAGGCTTTTAACATTAGTTAAATTTAGAAATAAAAATAATGGGTAAAAATGGAATTTAATTTTTCTGAAAGAGTTCAGGATGTTATAAAATTTAGTAAAGAGGAAGCATTTCGTCTCGGACACGATTTTATCGGGACGGAACATTTACTCCTCGGTATGATTCGCGAAGGCGAAGGCGTTGGGATAAAAATATTGAAGCGTCTCGGCGTTCAGCTTCTGGAGTTAAAAAATACGCTCGAAGACGCTATCCGTTCAACCGGCGGGACTTTAACAATCGGAAAGGTTCCTCTTACAAAACAAGCGGAAAGAGTTTTAAAACGCACTCAAGTCGAATCGAAAATCTATAGAAAAAACGTAATCGGAACGGAACATCTGCTTCTTGGCATTCTTCGTGAACCGGACAATGTTGCGTCAAATATTCTGGCGCAGTTTAACGTTACTTATGAATCTGCGCGAAACGAGCTTAACTCAATCTACGGACAAAGTGCATATTCCCGCGGAACGGATTTTGAACCTCCCGCAGCTCCTTCGGGGAAAAAGGCGGATAAATCAAAAACGCCTGTGCTTGATAATTTCGGGCACGATCTTACGCGACTTGCAACGGAAGGGAAGCTTGACCCGGTAATAGGAAGAACGCGGGAAATTGAGCGCGTTACGCAAATATTAAGCCGAAGAAAAAAGAACAATCCTGTTTTAATCGGAGAGCCGGGCGTAGGTAAAACAGCTATCGCCGAAGGGCTTGCGCTCCGGATAGTTAAAAAGGAAGTTCCGAGAATTTTGATGAATAAGCGCGTGGTTACTTTGGACTTAGCCGGTCTGGTCGCCGGAACAAAGTACCGGGGACAGTTTGAAGAGCGTATGAAAGCTTTGATGAACGAACTTGAAAAAGCGGACGACATAATTTTATTCATTGACGAACTTCATACTATTGTCGGAGCCGGAGGAGCCTCAGGCTCGCTTGACGCATCGAATATGTTCAAACCTGCTTTGGCGCGGGGAGATATTCAGTGTATCGGCGCTACTACGCTTGACGAGTACCGGAAGTTTGTCGAAACTGACGGAGCTCTCGACAGACGTTTTCAGAAGGTTATGGTTGAACCTCCGCAGGTTGAGGAAACAATTGAAATTCTGAGGAATATTAAATTTAAATACGAAGAACATCATCACGTTCATTATTCGGATGAAGCGATTGTAGCCGCCGTAAAGTTAAGCGACAGATACATCACCGACAGGCATTTTCCCGATAAAGCCATCGACGTTCTTGACGAAGCGGGCGCAAGAGTTTATATGGGTAATTATGATGTCCCGAAGGAAATAATCGAACTCGAGGCAGATATTGAGAAAATAAGAGGAGAGAAAAAGGAAGTTGTAAAACGTCAGGATTTTGAAGAGGCGGCAAGACTTCGCGATAGTGAGAGAGAGTTACTCAATCAATTGGAGAAAGCCCGCGCCGATTGGGAAATCGAAGCGGATAAATTGGAGTTTGACGTTACGGAAGAGGATATAGGAGAAGTTGTTGCAATGATGACCGGCATTCCCGTTACGAGAGTCGTACAAGCCGAGTCGGAAAAAC
>JALWEC010000397.1 GCA_027036655.1 Melioribacteraceae bacterium | reverse complement strand
ACTTGGTTAATCGGCGTCATTGTTCCGTAATAATCCACTTTAATTCCGTCAAGTAGCGCGGTTGTAGCTTTTCCGGTTCTTACTTTGGAAATCTCATGTTTAAATGCTTCAACCGATTTTTCCATCCGGTGATCGGCGTCCTGTACATATTCGTTTTGCATAATATTGCCTCAATATTTATTGATTAACTCGAATTTCTTTCACGCTTGTTCCAATATCGCTT
Organism: Melioribacteraceae bacterium; assembly: GCA_027036655.1. GTDB lineage: Bacteria > Bacteroidota > Ignavibacteria > Ignavibacteriales > Melioribacteraceae > WGAL01. Next base: position 7,741 of record JALWEC010000397.1, on the reverse strand, counting down.
CCCGTTACAATTTTAACCAAATTATCAGCGATGTTCATATTAAAAACTTTAATTTCCAGATTATTTTCCTGGCATAACGAAATCGCCGTCATATCCATAACGCGCAGTTTGCGGGTTAAAACTTCGTAGTAGCTAATCTCCGAATAAAGTTCCGCTTCACTGTTTTTCTCGGGATCGGAATCAAAAACTCCGTCAACTCGCGTCCCTTTCAAAATAATATCGGCGTCAATTTCAACCGCGCGCAAAGAAGCTGCCGTGTCCGTGCTAAAGTATGGGTTTCCAGTTCCCGCGCCGAAAATCACAATCCGTCCTTTTTCCAAATGTCTCACGGCTCTTCTTCTGATATACGGCTCTGCAATCTGTTCCATCTTGATTGCGCTCATCAGTCTTGTGGACATTCCTTCATGTTCCAAAGCGTTCTGCAGCGCAAGTGAATTAATCATAGTTGCAAGCATTCCCATGTGATCGCCCGTTACGCGGTCAATTCCCTGATCTTTTGCATTTAATCCGCGGTAGATATTTCCGCCGCCGATTACCAATCCGATTTGAACGCCGAGTTTGTGAATTTTGTTTATTTCAGCGGCAAAAAATTTAAGAATCTCCGGATCAATTCCGGCTTTACTTTTTCCCATCAGCGATTCGCCGCTAAGTTTTAAAAGAACTCTATTATATTTTAATTCCATACTTTTCCCAATAGATAAAAAAAAAGGTCTTATAAAATAAGACCTTTTTACAATTAAATAAATAAAATTTATTTAGTTTCGTCAGCAACGTGGAAACGATAAAATTCTGTTAATTTCACATCGGTTCCATGTGCTTTGTTGTAATCTTTAATTAAGTCGCCTACTGTTTTGCTGTTGTCCTTAACAAAAGCCTGTTCAAGCAAGCAAACTTCGCCGAAGAATTTATTTAATTTTCCTTCCGCTATTCTGTCAAGAATCTTTTCAGGTTTACCTTCTTTCTGAGCGACTTCTTTGTAAATCTCTTTCTCTTTTTCGATAACTTCAGCGGGGACTTGGTCGCGGCTTACATATTTCGGGTTCATTGCCGCGATTTGCATTGCAATATCTTTTCCGATTGTAACCAATTCATCGGTTGCTTCGGGAACGTTTTCGAATTTAATCAAAACGCCGAGATTTGCTCCGTGATGAATATAATCAACAAGCATTCCGTTATCTTCATGAATTACGGCGAATCTTGAGACTTCAATTTTTTCGCCAATTTTTCCGACAGTATCGGTAACCATATCGGAAACTTTGATGCCGTCAACGTCAAGCTCCATAAGCTCGTCAATATTTGCAGGATTTTTCTCAACGATAATATCAAGAACTTTCCGAGCAAAATTCAAAAAGTCGTCGCTGTTGGCAACAAAATCAGTTTCACAGTTTACATCCAAAATCGCTCCGGATTTGCCGTCATTCCAAATTTTGGTTACGACAACGCCTTCGTGAGCTTTTCTTTCGGCTCTTTTTGCTGCAACCGAAGCTCCTTTTTTTCTCAGAATTTCGATGGCTTTATCAAAATCGCCATCTGCATCCTGGAGAGCTTTTTTGCAGTCGAGCATTCCCGCTCCGGTTTTGTCTCTTAATAATTTTACATCTGATGCGCTAATTGACATTTTTATTTTCCTTATTTCTTATTCTTCACTCTTTTCTTCTTTTGGTGCATTATCGCCTTCGGCGGTTTTAGAAGTATCTTCTACTTCCTTAGGTTTTTCTTCTTTCGGAGTTTCCTTTACCGCTTCAGCTTTTTCCTCTTTAGGCGCAGACTCTTTAGCTTTTTTGGCTTCTTTCTTCTCGCCTTTTGCTTCATCCTTGCCATCCAATCTTACTTTCCTAATTCTCGGACGCCTTTTTTTGTTCGTCTCTTTTTTATCTTCGGCAACTTTCTTTTCATTTTCCTGCTCTGCTTTTCTCTCGGCTCTTAATTCCTGAGCTTTCTGCATTCCTTCGATAACCACGTCCGCCAAAGTTTTCGTAATAACTTCAATGGTGCTTGCGGCATCGTCGTTTGCAGGAATAATGTAATCAATCTCTTCCGGATCGCAATTAGTATCAACAATTGCGAATGTCGGTATATTTAATCTTTGCGCTTCTTTAACGGCGATTGATTCTTTTCTGATATCAACAATAAACAATGCGCCGGGAAGTCTGTTCATCGATTCAACGCCTTCAAGAACTTTTCTTAATTTTTCTCTCTCGCGTGAAAGGAAAAGCGCTTCTTTCTTGGTGATTTTTTCAAAAGTTCCGTCGGCTTCCATTTTATCAATCATCTGCAAGCGTTTAATACTTTTTTTGATTGTCTGGAAGTTTGTCAGCATACCGCCGAGCCATCTTTCGCTAACCCAGTTGGCGCCTGCGCGTCTTGCTTCATCGGCAATAACGTTTTTAGCCTGCTTCTTTGTACCGACAAACATCACATTGTTTCCTTTTGAAACGATGTCGTACAACGAATCTGCGGCTTTATCAATAAGTTTAACTGTTTTCTTTAAATCGATGATATGAATACCGTTCTTTTCCATAAAGATATACGGTTTCATTTTGGGATTCCAACGACTGGTCAAATGACCGAAATGTGCGCCCGCTTCTACGAGCTGCTGGAGGGTAACTCTAGACATATTTTTCTCCTGTTTTGCTTCTACTTTCGTCTTCTTTGCATTCCATCCTTTTTAATTTAGGACACAGGTAGCAAATCGGAAAGTATGATTAATTGATAAATTCTATTAACGTTTAGAAAATTGGTATCTTTTTCTAGCTTTCGGTTGTCCGTATTTTTTACGTTCAACCATTCTCGGATCTCTTCTCAAAAGTCCTTCGGCTTTAAGCACCGGACGATAATCCTCATTCAATGCAACAAGCGCTCTCGAAACGCCCAATCTGATAGCTTCCGCCTGCCCTGAAATTCCGCCACCGTTAACATTTACGAAAATATCGTATTTGCCCATATTATCGGTAACCTGCATCGGCTGAACAACCGTATCTCTGTGGAATTCCAATGGAAAATAATTTTCAAATTCTCTTTTATTGATTGTAACTTTACCTGAGCCGTTTCTTAAGTAAACTCTTGCAACAGAATTTTTTCTACGTCCTACAAATATCTTATCTGACATTCACTTCCTCTTACAAACTTAATGATTTAGGTTGCTGTGCCGCATGCGGATGATTTTCGCCTGCATAAACTTTTAGCTTTTTAATTAACTTTCTGCCCAATCTGTTTTTAGGCAACATACCTTTGACGGCATTTTCGATAACTCTTTCCGGATGTTTCTGCATAACTTCCGCAAAAGTTTCTGTTTTTACTCCACCGGGATATTGAGTATGATGGAAATAAGTTTTCTGTAATTCTCTTTTACCGGTCAAAACAACTTTATCCGCATTAATGACCACAACAAAATCACCGGTATCCATATTAGGAGTAAAAATTGCTTTGTGTTTTCCGCGGATAACACGAGCAATTTCGGTTGCTAATCGTCCCAGCACTTTTCCTTTAGCGTCAACAACATACCAATCATGATTAGCATCTTCCGTCTTAATAAATTTTGTCATTTTCTCTTGTTTCACAAATTCCTCCAAATAGAAAAACTTTTTTATATAGCTTACAAATATATTTTAATACTTTTCAAATGTCAAGAATCGAAAAAAATAAAATAAAGTTTTGTGAACCGGAAACAGTTTGGGACAGAATTATCTCGAAGAAAAAAATAAAACTCTACGTTTCATCTTGAAAAGCAATAGCATTAATTCTATCGCAATATTATTAGAGACCTTTGCAAAAAAATATTTAAGCTAAATGTTGTCCGGTTATTTTTCCCCTTTTATTATGGAATCGAAACAAGATATTATTTGAATTACAAAAACAGATTAAACATCCTGTCCCGGGCTCTTCCTTCCCGCTGATTATCCCATAACTATTCTTCTCGACTTTTTCATACAAATAAAAGAATATACTGAGTTCATATATTGAATTGAAGAAGGCTTTGCACAACCAACTTTATATGTCATTCTAATCCAGCCTTGGCGGGAAGAAGAATCTCAAAACCTGTAATTTCACCGAATCTATAGATATTTCGGACGACTTGCACCCCCGCATTGGCGGACTTAATATGACAAATTTAGGTTATGCAAAGGTTTCTTGAAACAACTTTATTAAAGATTTTTCGGATTTTTACATTAATTAAATAAGATGTTAATTATGACGGCTATCACAGGGAAGAAAAAGGAATATATGTATTTTGAGAGGAAAATTTGTCGGGGTGATAGGATTTGAACCTACGACCTCTTCGTCCCGAACGAAGCGCGCTACCGGGCTGCGCCACACCCCGAAAAATTTAGATATGCAAAATATAATTTTTTGCAATAAAAAAAAATATTTTTTGATTTCTTGACAATTAGCATTATTTTTAATAAATATCATACTATGAATTAAAACTATTATCTAACAATAAGGGGTTTACCATGAAAAAGATTTTTGTACTGACTATATTTTCCTTATTTGCTTTTATAGGAAGTTCAAATGCTCAGGTAGCAAAAAACAGTTGGGGATTTGACTTCGGTCTTTCTTATCCTCATGCAATTAGTGAAAATGCAGGTATAGTAGATAACATTAATTATGGTCTATATGCCGGAGTAGTTCGGTTTTTCTCCGAAAGCGTTGGCATAAGAGGGAACTTAAAATACCAAAACTTAGGATTTAAGCAAACTAACACAAGTCCTTGGTCAACAACCAGCACAACAGTTTTAGGCGCTGATGTTGATTTATTGTACAGATTTGTTCCTTGTGAAAAAGCTTCTCCTTATTTCTTAATTGGTCTTGGCGGTATTTATGCCGACAACAGTGCAAACAATGGGAAAGCCAGCGATGCATTTTTAGATTACGAATTTAATTTCGGCATGGGCGTTTCATTAAAACTTAATAAAAAATGGGATGTTCAAGCTGAGTTTGATTATCATACTCCTGCGGCAAGTAATTTAGATGGAAACTGGGGAACAACTGGGAATGGTATTCTTGGCGGTCGGACAGATTCTTACATGGCATTTAATTTTGGAGCGGTTTACTACTTTAAAAAAGGCGCAGACTCCAAATTATGCGAACTCTATAACGGCTTGCCAAACAATGATCCCGTTGATTATGAAAGAATCGACAACATCGTTAAAAAGAATATTGCAAAAGTTGGTGTAAATCAAGATCAAGTTAAAGCAGCGGTTCTTGACGCAATCGCTGAACACCATAAAATGGAAGCTAACCAAAAAGTTATTCTATCCGGGGTTAATTTTGAATTCAACAGCGCTAAGTTAACAGCAGAATCATATCCGATTTTGTTCTATGCCGCTCGTACTTTATTGCAAAATCCTGATTTGAAAGTTGATGTAATCGGTTACACCGATAACATCGGTTCCGCAAGATATAACAAACAGCTTTCACTTAAAAGAGCCAACGCAGTTAAAAACTACTTAGTAGCCCGCGGAGTTGACGCCGCAAGAATCAACACCATTGGAATGGGCGAAGATAACCCTGTTGCCAGCAATAAAACTGCTGAAGGCAGAGCGCTCAATCGAAGAATAGAATTTAAGGTTCACAAATAAACATTTTCAAAAGGGAGCTTTAAGCTCCCTTTTTTTTTACTTTTAATTTTATCCGGGAGATAAAAAAAGTTTGAATTTTACATTTCCGCACTATCTATCCAACCAATTTTCCAATTTTAAGGAAGATTCCTATGAAAATTAAAGCGACAGTAATTGATTCGGTAGGTTTACAACGCACAATTACGCGATTGGCTCATGAGATACTTGAGAAAAATCGCGGTGCAAAAAACTTAGTCTTAATCGGTATTAGAACGCGAGGAGAATTTCTTGCGAAAAGATTAAAGGAGAAAATTTCCGAGATAGAAAATATTGACTTGCCTTTCGGAGTACTTGATGCAACTCTTTATCGGGACGATTTCAGAATGCGACTAAAGCAACCGGAAATTTCAGTAACCGACATTAAATTCGATATTTCAGAGAAAGATATCATCTTGATTGACGATGTGCTTTATACGGGAAGAACGGTTAGAGCTGCGCTTGACGCACTGATGGATTTGGGACGTCCGAACTCTATTCAACTCTGCGTTCTCATTGACAGAGGGCATAGACAGCTCCCTATTAAAGCAGATTACGTCGGGAAGAATATTCCCACCTCTATTAATGAAGAAATAAAAGTAAAGCTGAAAGAAGTTGACGAAGAAGATGCGGTTTATCTCGTTGACATTTCATAAATAAAGGAGTTTTTATGTCTCTATCGACAAAACATTTGCTCGGCTTACAAAATCTTCCTCGCGAAGATATTGAGTTAATATTGGATACGGCAACAACCTTCCGCGAAATTTTAGACCGTCCGATAAAAAAAGTGCCGACTCTTACGGGAACAACTGTTGTAAATCTCTTTTTTGAGAATTCCACCCGGACAAGAATTTCATTCGAGTTGGCTCAAAAAAGACTTTCCGCCGATACCGTGAACTTTTCCACCGCTTCGAGCAGTACAAAAAAAGGGGAAACTTTTAAGGACACTGTAAGAAATATTGAAGCGATGAAAATCGACATTATTGTAGTGCGCCATCAATCTGCGGGAGTTCCAACCTTTCTTACTCGTATTTCAAACGCCTCCATAATCAACGCGGGCGATGGTTTTCACGAACATCCCACGCAAGCATTGCTCGATTTTTATTCAATGAAGGAAAAACTCGGAAACATTGAGGGAAAGAAAGTTTGTATCGTCGGCGATATTGCTCACAGCCGCGTAGCTCTTTCGAACATCTACGGATTGTTGTCCCTCGGCGCAAAAGTTTCGGTTTGCGGACCCCCGACAATGCTCCCCCGTTCAATCGAAAATCTCGGTGTAAAACTTTATCACGACATTAATTCCGCAATAAAAGAAAACGAGATTTTAAATGTTCTCAGAATCCAATTGGAAAGAGACGCCGGAAACACCATTCCTTCTCTCAGAGAATATCATAAATATTTCGGGATAACAAAAGAGCGCCTCGACAAATACAATAAAGATATTTTAATTCTTCATCCCGGACCGATTAACCGCGGAGTGGAATTAACCTCCGAAGTCGCCGACGGAGAATATCAAATTATTTTGGATCAAGTTACAAACGGAGTAGCCGTCAGAATGGCGGTGTTATATCTTTTGGGTACGTTGCCAAGTTAAGGAGAAAAAATGGACATCTTAATAAAAAATATTCATTTAATTAATCCCGAGCAAAATCTTGATACTGTAACCGATTTACTTATTGAAAATGGAGTAATTAAGAAAATCGGAGAAATTGAGAAAACAAAAAATGTTGAAACTTTAGAATTTCAAAATGCTTATTGCGCTCCGGGGTTTTTCGATATGCACGTTCATTTCCGCGAGCCGGGATATGAACAAGCTGAAACTTTGCTGACAGGCGCAAACTCCGCAGCCGAAGGGGGTTTTACGGGAGTCGCCGTTATGCCGAACACCTCACCCGCAATTGACAACGGAGATTTGGTAAATTCTGTCCTTGCCAAAACAAAATCTCATTTGGTGGATGTTTTACCGATTGGAGCCGTTACCGTTGGACGCAAAGGAGAACAACTTGCGCCGATGGCGGAAATGGCGGAAGAAGGTGCGGTTGCATTTTCCGATGATGGAACAGCCGTTAAGACGGCTAAAATTCTTCGCTATGCGCTGGAATATTCGGGAATGTTGAACAAAGTTATCATTGAGCATTGCGAGG
>JALWEC010000396.1 GCA_027036655.1 Melioribacteraceae bacterium | reverse complement strand
CAGGCATTCATTATGAAGTTTGCAAATAAATCTATGAAAGGGGAAAGCATATTTTTTTATATGACGATTACGGGAATCATTTTAATTCCCTTTGCTGTGATTATGACGGATTTTTCTCAACCGATTAACTGGGGCTGGAACGGTCCGGTTCTGACCGCCGGAATTCAACTGCTGAATGCTATCGGCGCATTGACTTTGGTGTTCGCTTTTCGTTACGGGAAAGCCATTATTGTAAGCCCTCTCGTAAACGCGGTTGCGCCGATAATTACCGTAATCCTTTCCCTTTTTATTTACAGCGTTATACCACATCCGGTCATAGTTGCCGGAATAATCCTTGCAGTGTTCTCTGTTTATCTCCTTGCCGTGGAAGGAGAAGACGGAAGCGAAGAAATTAATGAAGTAAAAAGTGGGATTGAAAATGGATAAAAAATTTGACGTCCTAGTAGTAGGCGAATTAAATGTTGATTTAATATTAAATAAAATTGATTCGTTCCCTGAGATGGGAAAAGAAAAATTAGCGGACGAAATGACGCTTACGCTCGGAAGTTCTTCAGCAATATTTGCGAGCAATATTTCCTCTCTCGGCGCAAAAGTAAGTTTCGTTGGAAAAATCGGGCAAGATTCATTCGGAGATTTAGTGCTCGATTCTCTCAAAAAGAAAAATGTAAATACGGATTTTATAATCTCCGACAAAAAAAGTAAAACAGGCGCGACGATAGTTCTAAATTACGACGAAGACCGCGCTATGGTTACGCACCCGGGCGCAATGGAAGAACTTACAATTAACGATATTTCTTCCGAGTATCTTTCCGCCGCCAAGCACCTTCATATTTCATCGATTTTTCTGCAGCCGAAAATAAAAGAGAATATTTTGGATTTGCTGGTTAAAGCAAAGAAAGCGGGACTGACGACATCGCTTGATCCGCAATGGGATCCGAATGAGAAATGGGATATTGATTTAAGAAAGCTGCTTCCTTTTATCGATGTTTTTCTTCCCAACGAAACCGAGGTTACTCATTTAACAAAAGAGCCGGACGTTGAAAAAGCGTTAAAACTTCTCGCTCCGTTTGCAAATCTTATTGTTGTAAAAATGGGAAGCAAAGGTTCGGCTTTATTGAGAAACGGAAACATTTCCCTACAGCCCGCTTTCCTTAATGAAGAAGTTGCGGATGCAATCGGCGCGGGAGACAGTTTTGACGCGGGATTTATTTCAAAATTTGTCAAGGGCGAGTCGGCAATTGAATGCCAGAGGTTCGGGAATTTATGCGGCGCGCTTAACACTACGGCAGCCGGTGGAACGGGAGCTTTTTCGGACTATGAAAAAATGAAAAAAATTGCGTTGGAAAAATTCGGGATGAAAATTTAATCGGAATGAAGTCGTTAAAAGAAATATATAAAACATTGGCGATGAAAAATGAAACCCTCTTCGCCATGAACTTCTATAATTTGGAAACGCTGCAAGGATTGCTGAAAGCCGCCGCAGCAAAAAAGCGCTCAATAATTTTACAAGTTTCCCCTTCTTCGTTGGACTATATGGGCGCAAAAGTAATAGCCCCGTTAGTTAAAGCTTCGGCGGAAGAGTTTGACGTTAACGTCTGGCTTCATCTTGATCACGCAAAAAAACTCGAGACAGTTAAAACGGCGTTGGGAAACGGCTTCGATTCAATAATGATTGACGGAAGCGAGCTTGATATCGAAGAAAATATACATCTTACGAAGGAAGCCGTCGCTCTTGCTTCCTGGAAAGACGTTCCGGTTGAAGCCGAGTTGGGATATGTGGCAAAGTTAGGTCAAACTCAAGAACCGGGAAAAGGATTTACAAATCCGGATGAAGCCAAAAGATTCGTTTCCGAAACCGGCGTTGACGCGCTTGCAATCGCAATCGGCACCGCGCACGGTTTTTACAAAGAGACGCCGAAACTCGATTTTGAGCTGTTAAGGAAAATCCGCAAAATTATTCCGAACACTGTTCTTGTGCTTCACGGTTCTTCGGGACTGCCGGACAACGATTTGATTGAAGCGATGAACTCGGGAATAAATAAGATTAACGTTGCGACAGAATTTAAAGACGCTTTTATGACTTCGCTCAAAAGAGGCATATGTAACACGGACGAAATTGATATCAGAAAAATCTTTCCCGTAGCAATCGAGGAAGTATATGGAGTAGCCAAACAAAAATTGGATTTGCTTGAGAAATGAAAAACTCGGCGAGAATATTAATATCGTTTTTATTCTTAATAACTTCAGTTTATCCGAAGGTTTATATTGTTTCGGAAAGCGGCGGAGACTTTACGCAAATCCAAGACGCGGTGAATGTCGCCGTTGCCGGCGATACTATTTTAGTTAAGGAGAAATCAACTCCATATTTTGAAGCCGTACATTTTATTAGAAGCGGAAATGAATCGGACGGCTGCATTACTCTCAAAGCTTATCCGGGCGAAAACCCCGTAATAGACGGAAGCGATTATAATTTCGGTTCAGATTATATAGCTGGAATAATTAAGATTATAAACAAAAGCTACATTACGGTTGAAGGATTCGAGATTCGGAATTTAATTACTTCAAACGGA
>JALWEC010000395.1 GCA_027036655.1 Melioribacteraceae bacterium | reverse complement strand
TCACCAATATAGGCGGATTATATAAATAACTAAACATATAGAAGAAGCCACAAAAAAATTAAGAATGAAATCTAAATTAATGATTTTTCGAAATTCCGGCTTGAACAAACCTTCGAGGTTTGCCTTGGAAAACCAAACAGCATAACCGGAGCTGATATTTATTAAAACTCCTATTATGAGCGCCGGTCAAAACCTCGAAGGTTTTTTTCTACTCATACTTTTATCAAACCTTCGAGGTTTGCCTTGAGAACCAAACAGCATAACCGGAGCTGATATTTATTAAAACTCCTATTATGTATGCCGGTCAAAACCTCGAAGGTTTTATTTTAAACAGTTTAGAAATTTAAACTCATCCCAAAACTGTGAAGATTATCCAAATCTTTTAACTGCTGATAAGCATAATTTATTTTAATTCCGAAGAACGGAATTTTATTGTAGAAAATTCCGAATCCGGCAGTTAAACCTTCCTGTGCATCAGGCAAAAACAATGTTTTATAACCGGCTCTCAACTGAACCAAATTGTGAAACAAGCCGATTTCCGTGCCGATGTTCATCCAGCTTTTGTTGTCATTCGGATAGATAACATCCGCTGCAATTGAAGCTCTGAAATCATCCGAAAGCTCAATATCCTTTGAAAGCCCAAGCTGCAAACGTAAAGGAAGCTCAAACTCGTCTGTTCCTAATCTCGCGTCAACCGAAGCGTTATTGCCTGAGGAGTTAGGATCCGAATCGTATCGGATTAATAAATCGTCTCCTTCAATTCTCATCTTTGTTCCGAAATTCGTAATCGAAGTTCCGAAACGAATTCCCCAAAACGGAGTCAGAAAGTTCGTGCCTATGTCAATAGCAAGTCCGTCGGAAGATGAATTCGAGATTGTTTCATGTATGTATTTCAGATTTACTCCGAATGAGAATAATTCAGTAACATAATTTGCGTAACTTAATCCGAAAGCATAGCTCCCCGCGGAAAAAGTTTCGCCTATTCCGTCCGGATGGTTCTCGGTTGTAACCTGCATTTCGCCGTAATTTACCGAAGTAACGTTAAAGCCGAAAACGCCGTAACCGTCAGTAGGGACAACAATTCCAACATAGTTCAAATTGATGTCCGCAAACATTTTAGTATAAGTAAACATTGCCGAATAGCGTGTAATCCCCGCAATCCCGGAGGGATTCCAGTACATAGCGGAAGGATCGTCAATAACGGAAGCTACGGCGCCGCCCATGGCGTTAGCTCGCGCGCCGACTCCGATACTCAGAAATTTCGCAGCCGTAGTACCGGTTTTGGAAAGACTTTGACCGAAAAGAGGCGATAGGCTAAGCGCTCCAAATATTACAACGAAAATAAATTTTTTCTTAAACACTTTTATATATCTCCTAATAATTTTCTTATTTAATTACCGCAAATTTTCCGGTTTTTGTTCCGATACCGGGAGCGTCAACATAGTAAACATAAACCCCGTACGAAATCCCGAGATTATCTCTGCTCAGCATATTCCAATAAACGGTTCCGTCGCTGTTTGCGGCGTTATGCTCAAGCGTTTTTACCAGCTCTCCGCTAACCGTAAATATCTTAATTGTACATTTTGCAGGAAGATGAATAAACTGCAGTAATCTGGGACCTCTGCCGCTGTTAAACGGATTACGGGTTTCCCAAAGAGCTTCGGCTACGTACGGATTAGGAACAACTTGAATCTTATTCAAATCATTCTTCGCTTTGTTAACGTCAATCTTATCGGATTGTGCGACAAAGCGGTAAACATCCGATGAAAGAAACGGCTTTTTAAGTTTAACCGTAAGCGTGTCTCCTCCGCGCGGATTCCTCAGTCCGTTTGTCGTGTCGCCGTCAAGGAATGTCCACCAAGTAAACACAAGTGAATCCATCGAATTTTTCTCAAGGAAAATTATATGGTCGCGGCTAGTACTGAGTGCAGTAAATCTTCCCGCTCCCCCTGTAGTATCCAATTCGATAAAACCGAAATCAATATATTTCTTCTCGCTGATATTATATACCTTAAAGTTAACGTCAACAGCCGGCCAAGTTATTCTCATCAAATCAAACCGAATTGATTTCCCGAAACCAACCGAATCGCTTACAATAACTTTATAATCGTTTGGCTTCTCGGTTCCTCGCTCGCCGGTTGGCGAAACTAATTTCTCAAATACATAATTCTGAATGTCTTGCGCATTCCAGCCGGAGGCGTTTTTATTTATTTCAACACGGCTTTCATTTTGGAATGAAAGTCTGAACCCGTCGGTAATCGGCTGTTCGTAATCCGCCGTTAAATTAGCGCTTTTGTTAATCAACGTATCGGCTGCAGTCGAATCAACCAAGGTGAAATTCTTTGTTGTAAGCGTATCGGGATAATTCGGATTTGAAGAAGCTTTCAAAGTATCTTCAAACGTTATTTTATAAACATGTCCGTTCTTAATTTTATTTTTATCGATTACGTCATAAGTAATCTTTCCGGTGCTTGTTCCTTCCACATGTCCGATATTCCCAAGCGTTGCCGGTACGTATCCTGCGGCGGGAGCGGTTGGAATAATTTTTACAACGTTTGGACCGGTTTTAACCGAACCGTCCGATTGCAAACTAATTCTAATCGGAGATTCTGCGGGAATAATGTTTCCTTCGGGGAATCCGAAATCGTATGAAACAACCGCGTAGTAGTAAGTAAATCCGTTTTTAACAGTCGAATCGACAAACGAGTGCTGCAAACCGCTGTTGTTTCCCAAATAATAATGAACGCCTTCGACTCCGACGGAATCAAAACCGGAGTAATTATCGACCAAATCAAACTGGGCGATCGGCGAACGGAATGTAGGCGAACCGTAGCCGTTTGTAATAATTTCCGGATCTAAGAACGCGGGATCTTGAGCGCGGTAAATTCTGTAACCTTCAAAGTCATGTCCGTTTCCGCCTATCTTAGCGATGTAATCATCGTAAGAACTTTCGGCAACGTCGTCCCAATAAAGCGTTACTCTGTTATCACCCGGGATTGCCGTTACGTGAGGAGTAATCGGAGCGTTGGCAAACTGGTAATCGTTCTCGTATGTTTCCTGAACTCTGATTTTCTTTCTGATAATGGCGGCTTTTCTGATAGCGCCATCGGGATCTTGTACGGGACCGTTTGCCAAAATAATCGCTACGGAAATCGGCTCTGTCTGTCCCGACTTAATCGGGAAGTAGCTTGACGAAATAAACAAATCGTATTCGCCTGCGGTAACTTCCTGCGGATCGTAAAAATGCCCCGGGCGCATCAGCTGAAACCACAACTCGGCGTCGCTTACGGTGCTGAAGTTATATGAGCCGGCAGGTTTGTACTGAGCGTTTGTGATACCAATCTGGTCTGTTTCCGAAACGTCTGTAACGTCAATATCGGGTTCGCCGGGCAATCCGAAACGCGCGCCGGAAGTCGGCTTTCCGTCTCCTTCCCCGGGATCTCCCGTACCGGCTACGCCGTCAAGTCCTACGTCGTCCGTAAATACGTTCCAATCACCATCGTTATCGATTCCGTCGCTTCGGGATTCATCTATCATCTCATCAATACCTTCGTCAATATATTCGTCCACGGCACCGTTGTCGTCGTTGTCAATTCCGTCGGCGTATTTCATCCCCAGAGTATTTTGAACAACATTGTATAAAATCACATTACTGTTGGGTACTTTGTATCTGTAATAAGGCGCGTCGTTTGCCGCCGAATCAATCATCGCCTGCGTTATTGTCGGGCTACCTTCTTCACCGTCGCCGTCATTATCTATATTGTCCGCAAAAGCGTAACCTATATCATCCGATTCAACCATTAATAGATGAACTACGCTGTCCTGAATTGCGTCGGTCTCCGGGTTAATCGGCCAGCGATGCCATCTGTCTCCGGCGGATAAATCAACCATTGCCTGAGTAACAACCGGGCTGCCCGCTTCGGCATTGTTATTCTGATCTATGCCGTCGGCATAAGTAACGCCTACCTGAACTCCGAAAGGAACGTAAGTCTCGTTTTCGTCAACAAGTCCGTTGCCGTTGTCGTCCTTCAAGTTATCGGGATCTTCCCCTTCCAACATTTCCGTAGTTACCTTCGGACCGTTAACTTCGCCGTCCCCGTCGTTATCGATTCTGTCGGTCGAGTTGCCCGGAGTTTCCAAAAACGCCTGTGCTACAATTCCGACCGGGTCGCTGCCGAAATCGGGAGCGCGGTTGTCGCGGTCGCGGCTGAAAGCAATATCGAGCAGCAAATCAAATTCGGAAATGTCGTCCTGAGAATCTCCGTTTCCGCCGACAAAATCAGCATGCCAAGCGGTTATCGCCGCTTTGGGAATATCTTTGGTGCCGTCGTTTTTAATTTTATGTAAAATATATATAGCATCCTGAACTAAGATTTGCGACCAGGCAAGAACGCGAACGTCAAGAATAATTCCCATTCCCTTACGAGTGTAATCTGTTGTATCGGGAAAATATGTCGTATATCGGCTGTATTTATCATCCGACGCGCGATAAAAGATTTCCTGGTCTGCGCGGAAATCGTTCTTTCCGCCGAGTCCGTCCCAGCTTCCCGCCCAGCCCGGGTCGGTTGCGTCTTTCATTCTGTCCGGCCAATAAGAGGGCCATGTGGTTTCGTCAACGCTGGTAGCAATCGAGCGTTCGGGACGGTTGTCATTATAATATCCCGGGACCGGTTCAAAGTTCCAGCTCGAACCATCGGGGGCGTTTCTGTAGTTGGGCAAATCGACAATCTTCAAAGTGTTTCCACTGTCGTCCTTAACTTCGCCTCCTACAAAAAGAGCCGTAAGCGCAAGGTAAACATGCCCGGTATTTTTCGGCCATTCGTATGGCGTCTGCACGTCGATTGGGAATTCTCCTCCGGTGCGTCCGGTTTGACCGAAATTAAAAATTGTGGTTCTGATTCTGTTGCCTTCCATCTGAGCTTTGGCTCTTTTGGCGGAGTTCCCTCTTTCCTTTCCGGGAACGTACTGCGCAAAACTCTTCTGAGGAAGCGCAACGGCAAGAAACAAAATCATTAGTATGTTAAAAAATTTATTCATTTTTATCCTCTAAAAATTCATTAAAAATTATAATTAAATCCTACTTGAACTAATCTCGGCTGTGCGTAATTCCAAGGTCTTGTCAAGTATTCTTCAATTGTATTCGGTCTGTTCGGATCTCTTACTCCTCTGAGACTTTCGGCTTCCGTAGTAAAATCGGGTTTCCCCGTATCGGAGAAAACATTAACGACAATCTTTGAATCGAGAATATTAAATACTCTCACAAATGCCGTTAAAGTTTTTCCGAAAACATTGAAATTATAATGCGCTTTCAAATCAAGCTGAAACTGATTCGGGCGTCTGCGGCTGTTTTTACTGAACCCGGAAGTTAAACCTCGGTCAGCTGTATATTGCGTAACGCTCGGAGTGTAAGGCAACCCCGTTCCGAATCTTGAAAGCAGGGACGCGCCCCAATTTTCTACTCCGTAGTAAAAGGAAGCGTTCAGCAAGTGTCTCTGATCCCAGTCGAGAGGAAGAAGATAAAGCGTCGGCTCGCTGTTGCTTCGCTGAGCGTAAAAATCTTCTTCCGGCGTCGAAGCGCTTCCTTCGGCAAACTGATAAGTGTAGTTTATATCAAACGAAAAATTGTTCGAGTACTTTTTAGAGAAATAAAAAGTAATTCCTTTAACGTTAGCGTAATCTCTGTTTGTGTAAATCGAATATCCGACCCCGTTGCGCGTTTCAATCATTGGTCCCGCAGTTACGTAATCACGAATATCTCTGTAAAACAAAGTCGCGTCAATAAGAAAATCATCCATAAACGATTGTCTGAAACCGATTTCGTACATTGTCGTTCTCTGTGGATTTAAATCGGGGTTCCCGAAAGGCGCGCCTGTGCTTCCTGTTGTAGGAACTTTGTAATCGCCTCGGTCAAACAATCTGTTGTAAGTCGGAACTTGGAAAAATTGTCCGTACGAAAAGTGGAAAACTCCAACGTCCGAAATCGGATAGGCGACGCCTACACGCGGAGCAAGCTGCCATTTGGGAGAAGCGTCTTTATAAAAATAAGGCTCTCTTTGAGATACGGTTAAAGTGTCCAAACCGGCGCGTAAAGGAGTATAAATATTAGGATCCGAGCGATCAACCAATATTTTTCCTCGTGAGTTAAAATAATCAAATCTTACTCCGATATTAATAATCACTTGCTCATATTCAATTTTATCCTGAATGTAAGCCGAAGCGCTTAAAGGGTTGGCGTTATATTTCTGACGCGCCAATGAAGTCGGGTCCGGGATCGCGGGACGAAACGGCGAAACCGGAACGTTATCTATTTTGAGCGGTTCGAGGTAGTAATCGTCAAATGCGAGATTATCTAATTTTCCTTCAAAGCCGAACTTAACCATGTGGTGTTCGCTTACCTGACTTGTGTAATCAAACTTAGTAAGATAGGTTCGCGTATCCCTTTCAAATCTGTGAAGATTTGTACCGGCGTGAATAAACGCATATCCGACCGTGTTTAATGAATCGGGTGATAAATATCTCGGATCTAAGGGATTGTCATAAAGATGTTCTTGAAAATTTCTGTTAAAATAGGAGAGTTTGAATGTATAAAAAGACTCCGAGGACATTGTGTTTGTAAAAGTAAAAGTTGAGCTTAAAGAACTTGAATATTTTTTTACGTCTCCGTCCGGCTCAAGTTTAAAACCGTGATTGTAATCCTTAAAATTATCTTTGGAATAAAGAGCTTCCAAATTAAGCTTAATTTTTTTGGAAGCGTAAAAGCTTAAGTTTCCAAGTCCCATAAAACGTTTGTGATAATTCATCGGCACGTAAACGCTGTCGCCGGGCGCTCCGGTAGTTGTAAAAATTCTTTTGCCGTACAAATAACCGTCTGAATAATTATATCTGCCATTGATAAAAAAACGAATCTTTTCGGTTAAAAAAGGTCCGCCTAAACTTGCGCGAAAATTGGCAATCGGGTTAAGCGCGTCAATGTTCCAGAAGATATTGGTATGATTGCTGACATAATCTCCGCCGTAAGTTTCAAAAGAACCTTGGAAGTTTGTGCCTCCTTCTTTGGTAACGGTATTAATAATTCCGGACATCGCGTTTCCGTACTCGGCGTTAAACGTTCCAGAAATCACTTGAAGCTCCTGAACGCTGCTGTTGTCAAGTTGAATTCCCTGGCTGTTATCGTACGAATCGGTAATCGAGATTCCGTTAACATTATAAGCTATTTCGCTGCTTCGTCCGCCGCGGATATGGAAATCGCCTCCCGCGCCTTTGGTAACGCCGGCTTGCAACTGTAGCACTTCGCTTAATTCGGCAACCGGAAGATTTTTAATATCATCGGAAGAAACCAAAGCCTGACTCGAAGTAACGTCCTTCTGCAATCCTTTTCTGTCCGCCTGTACAACAACTTCCTGCATCGCAACCGATTCTTCCGAAAGTTTAACATTGATGTGAGTTGTAAGGTCAATTGAAATCCTTACTCCTTCAACCACTTTTGTCTGATATCCCACATATTGGAACTTAACCGAGTAAGTTCCCGGAGCAATATTAAGAATAGTGTAATTTCCGTCAATATCGGAGGCGGCGCCAAGCATCGTCCCGACAATTGTAACATTCACAAAAGGCAGCGGTTCGTTCGTTTTGGCGTCAACAATTTTACCGGTAAGCTTGCCGGTGTTGCCCGCCCAAATCGAAGAACTTACTACAAGAGTGAGGAAAAAAATTATAAGTTTTTTCATTTATTTCTCCATTTAATTTGGTCTATGGAAGATGTAAGAATTAATGGTAATTTAACATCGGTGTATTTTTCAATAAATTAAAATTAATATCAATTTTATTCTTTTCAAAGAGGTTTTGCGTATATTTTTTAAAAATATCATTTCTGTAATAAAATTTTGCAGCAGCTTTAACCTTATCTTTTATTTGATTAAAGGGAGTTACCTTACCTTTCTTTTTACCGGCGACAATAAATATCCCGTAATATCCTTTAATTTTAATGGGGCCCATGAGTTCATTCAATTTTGCATGAAAAATCTT
>JALWEC010000394.1 GCA_027036655.1 Melioribacteraceae bacterium | reverse complement strand
GTACTTGCTCCGTAGGAGCAAAACCTTTGTAATAAACAATTAATCTCCGATCAAAAGCTCCGTAGGAGCGATACAAAAAACACAATGATTATCTCGTAAGCATTGAAGTGCCGCTCCTACGGAGCTAATAGATAATAGAGCGCTCTATTTTTTACAAAGGTAACACTCCTACGGAGTTGCTTTCCTTTAACAGAATGTGAACAACCTCTTTGATGTGTTGACGCAATACACAACCGCTAAGAATTAAAATATAATTCTACTAATAATTAGCATTCTTAAAGTCGCCGAAATAATTTCACTATTAACAACTGTTGGAACGAAAAATCTCCGAACTTGTCCTGACTGCCTTTCGTTAAAATTACATATTAATTAATATCATATCAGTAAAATTCGAGTTGTTTTGGTAAAATGCATTTTTAAATGCTCTAAAGGCCTTTATTTTTAGAGTTTTTTTGTTCAACTTTCTCCCATTTTGGTACAGGCTTATTAAAGTTGAAGAAGGGAAAAACAAAACATGAAAATAAACTAAGCAATACTTTTAAGTTTTTCGGCAATCCATATTTTTATTATTGATTGTCTCGTAACTCCTAATCTTTTAGCCTCTTCGTCAAGAGACCTTACCATCCAAAGAGGAAAATCAACAGTTACCCTTTTTTGCTCCCCCGTAAACTTTTTCGCATGTTCTACATCCAAAAACTCCGAAATATCTTCGCCGTTATCGAATCTTCTATCAAATTCTTCAGCTTTTATAAAATTTTTTTTCATTACAGCATCCTTTATTTTACTATCGGAATTTCACACCAGAAAGTACTTCCTTCTCCGGGGATACTTTCCGCGCCGTACTTTCCATGAATAAGTTCAACAGCGTTTTTTACAATCGCCAGTCCAAGTCCGCTGCCGGTTGAAAATTTATCCTTTGCCGGCTTTGTCCGGTAAAAACGCTCGAAAACTCTCGACGCTTCTTTCGGCGGTATCCCGATTCCCTCATCGCATACCTCGATCCTCAATGAATTTCCCGCGAGTTTCAGATTGACCGTGATTGTTCCGTTTTCTTCGGAATATTGAATTGCATTGGCGAGATAATTACTTAAAATATTCCGAATGATATTTTCATTAGCGATAACAAAAACGCGTTTGCCCGCTTCATTGTTGTAAATTAATTTTTGATTGACGTTATTTGCCTTCGGCGCAAATTCCTCGATGATTTCATCGGCAACCGGAATTATATCTATCCGTTCAAGTTCCACAAGCTGATTTTTTTCAATACGGTTCAGCTTTAATAAATCCGTTACTAAATTTTCAAGATAATCGGTTTGCTTTTTGATTTTTTCAAGAAAGCGTTTTCTCAAATCAAAATCGAGTATATCATTATTTAACAGAGTTTCGGCAAATCCTCTGATCGAGGTAAGAGGAGTTTTAAATTCGTGACTAACATTCGCCACAAAATCGGTTCTTATTTTTTCAAGCCGCCGCTTATCGGTTATGTCCCTTACTACAATTGTAAATCCCGGCTTTCCGGCTTCGAGCGATAGAGGAAGAATAGAATAATCAATGTATTTTCCTCCGTAAAATTTTATTTTTCTGTAAACCGGATTCTTATTGGAGAGAAATTCGTTTATATCGTTCAACAAAGGAGGAAACTCAATAATATCATATATGTGCGCGCGTTCCTCATCGGAATTTATATTTAATATTTTGTAAAAACGATTTGTTGAAAAGATTAATAAATTGTTTTCATCGAAAGCGGCTATTCCATCCTCAAGAGAATTTAACAATTCTTCGATAAGATAATGTTCCTCTTTCTTCATTTTATATTTGTTAATAATACATTCGGCAAAATTATTGAACAATGCCGCCATCTCCTGAAACTCATAAACTTCCTGCCGCGGAATTCTTTCAAAAGAGTTACTGTTGAAATTTTCCTTAACCGGTTTTATCAACGAGGCAAAAGACTTTTTGAAATCCGCCGTAATTACAAAAAACAAAAAGAGCGAGAAAAGAAGCATAATTATATCAAGGGAGATAATTGTAGGAAGCACGAAACTTATCTTATCGTAATATTCATCGGGATGAATGGAAACGCGAAGCGCGCCGATCATTTTCCCGTTTTTTTTGAGCGGCTCGGCGTAATAAAAATTTTCGCCGTTCTTTTCTTTATCGTAATAATGATAGTATCCGCGTCCACCCTTCATAGCGGTTTCCACATCCGGCTCATTTAGTAAATTAGCTCCGCCGGTTGCTCCGAGGGATGAAATAGCTCTTCCTTCTTTATCGATAAAAGAAATATCGTGCCCCGTTAAATACGAAATCCGTTTGATCTTACTCAAAAGCCGGACGGAATCCGGACGGACAAAATCGGTTTTATCAAAAAGTCTTTCGCTCAACAGAATTGTTTCGTGCGCTTCTTCTTTTATTGTTTCGATAGCCTTATTTTTTACCGAATACCAAACAAAAAAGTCGGATGCGATTATCAAAAGGAATACCGAGATTGAGATATACAGAAATATTTTTTTGGAGTAAGTTTTCATTGCAAATTAATCCTGTAACCCAAACCGTGTACGGTCTTTATATATTTTGAACAGTCGTTC
>JALWEC010000393.1 GCA_027036655.1 Melioribacteraceae bacterium | reverse complement strand
TTAAAACGGTTATAAGAATTGTTAAGTTATTATTAACCCACGACTTAAGTCGTGGGTTAATGAAACTATTGTAAAGGATTAAACCGTTTTAACGGTTTTTATTAGTTTTTTAGTAAACTCATAAATATTAGTAATGAATTTGGGAAACATATTTTTGCTTGATCCCGAGTAAATTCATAAAATCAGTCTCTTTCTGTTTTTTGCAGCAAAACCGGAACGGAGACATAAAATAAATTATGGAATTAATAAAATGAATAACAAAACTATTCTTTGGGTTGACGATGAAATCGAGCTGTTACGCTCACACGTAATTTTCTTAACTGAAAAAGGCTACGATGTTGATACGGTTACAAACGGCGAAGACGCTCTTTTCAAAGTAAGGGAGAGAGAATATTCAATAATATTTCTCGATGAGATGATGCCCGGAATGGGCGGACTTGAGACGCTTGCGGCAATAAAAAACATCAATCCGAATATTCCCGTTGTGATGGTAACCAAAAACGAAGAAGAAAGTTTGATGAACGAAGCAATCGGCAATAAAATAGACGATTATTTGATAAAGCCGGTTGTTCCTTCGCAGATGCTTTTAGTCTGCAAAAAAATTCTCGATAAAAAGAAAATTTCGGGCGAGCAGGTTACAAAAGATTATATGCAGGAGTTCGGAAGAATTTCAATGAAGTTAATGGGCGAAAACAATTACTCGGATTGGATTGAAATTTACAAAAGTCTCGTTAACTGGGATTTGGAATTGGACGAACACCCCGACATCGGTTTAAGGCAAACGCTTTACGAACAGATTAAGGAAGCGAATAAGGAGTTCGGCAAATACGTTGAAAGAAATTATTACGATTGGATTAACGGTTTAAGCGACGGTCCGACTTTAAGTCCGGATGTTCCGGATAAGTATGTGCTTCCCGAAATTCAAGACGCCGAAGGTCCGGTTTTCTATTTTGTCCTCGATTGTATGCGTCTGGACCAGTGGCTGATTATCGAAAAATATCTCACCGAGCTTTTTACAATCTCAAAGGATTATTATTATTCGATGCTTCCTACCGCTACGCCTTATTCCCGCAACGCGCTTTTCAGCGGACTTTTTCCGTCGGAAATTGAAGAAAAATATCCTAAACTTTGGGTCAACCGCGATGAGAATGAAAGTCAACTCAACAAGTACGAAAAAGACCTTCTCGAACTTCTTCTTAAGCGGAACAATATCCGTCTAAAAAACGAACTGAAATATTTAAAGATAATTGCTCCGGAAGTGGGGCGTTCATTTGCGCAAAACGTAATTTCTCACCGGAACACTCATTTTATGGCTGTCGTAATTAATTTTCTCGATATGATTGTACACGGGCGTTCCGATTCCGATATTTTAAAAGAAATTGCGCCCGACGAATCTGCATTCCGTTCGTTAACCGAAAGCTGGTTCAAGCATTCGTCCCTTTTTTCTATATTGAAAACAATCGCCGGAATGAAAAACGCAAAAATAATATTAACTACCGATCACGGCAGTATCAGAGCGATGCGCGGGGCTAAGGTGCTCGGAGATAAACACGCCGCTAAGAATTTGCGTTTTAAGTACGGGCGGAATCTGAAAGTTGACGATAAACACGCGATGTATATGAAAAATCCGAAAGATTACAAGCTTCCCGCACTCGGAGTAACCACAAGCTATATTATTGCCAAAGAGGATTACTACTTTGTTTATCCTACGGATTATCATTACTATTTAAGTCATTACAAAGATACTTTCCAGCACGGGGGAATTTCAATGGAAGAGATGATTCTTCCGGTTGTGATGCTTGAAAGTAAAGTTTAAATATTTGTTAAAACTTAAGGCATTTTTCGGCTGCGGTTGTAATTCCTTTAATCATAGCGGAGCTGAATCCGTTATGTTCCATTTGGTTAAGTCCCGAAATTGTGCATCCTTGCGGCGTGGTAACTTTATCAACTTCGCTTTCGGGATGCATTCCATCTTCCAGTATTAACGACGCCGCGCCTTTTGCGGTTTGAGCCGCCATCATTATAGCGTCCTCGGCGTGAAACCCGACCTCGACTCCGCCCTGCGAAGCGGCTCTTACCGCGCGAAGGAAAAACGCTACTCCGCAAGCTACAAGCGCAGTGGCGGGAATCATTAATTCTTCTTTCAAAACAAAAGTTTTACCTACCGAATCAAAAATCTTCTCCGCAATTTCAAGGTTTTCATCCTTTCCACCGTCGGAGCTTAAGCAAGTCATCGATTCGCCAATGGCAATTGCTGTATTCGGCATAGCCCTGATTACGGAAACGTCATTGCCGACAATCTCCTTTATCGAGGAAATTGTCGCTCCGGTAACAACTGAAATCAACGTATGTTTTTTGGGAGCAATAGCTTCTTTTATCTGTTCCAAAACCCCTTTGTTCTTGTGAGGAGTTACTGTAACGATTATAATATCGGAAGAAGCCGAGGCGGCAAGATTATCGTCTGTAATGTTGACTCCGGATTCCGCAAATTCCGAAAGTTTTTCGGTTCTTCTTCTTGTAAGTGTAAGCTTTGCGGGGGAAATAATTCCAGCTTTCAGCAGTCCCCGCGCAATGGAAGAACCAATATTCCCGCAC
>JALWEC010000392.1 GCA_027036655.1 Melioribacteraceae bacterium | reverse complement strand
CTTTAAAGTCTTGTTATTTATGCAAATAAATCCGGAAAAAGCGGAACGTTAATGGTCTTGAACTATGATTAAAACTGATTTAATGAGAACTATGATTTTTGATTATGAGTACTATCGTTGATAACAAATACAAGTATTCCGAATTAACCGGTAAAATAATCGGTTGTGCTTTGGAGGTACATAAATCATTGGGGAATGGTTTTCAAGAAGTGATTTACCAAAGAGCGCTGGCTATTGAAATGGCTCTTCAGGGGATTGCGTTTTCAAGAGAATTTGAAATGCAAATATTTTATAAAGGTTATGATATAGGAACAAGAAGAGTTGATTTTTTTTGTGGAAGATAAAATTATGGTTGAAATTAAAGCTATTGGTAATCTCGAAGATGTTCATCTGGCGCAAGCAATAAACTATTTGGAAGTTTATGGTTTGGAGATTGGTTTATTAATAAACTTTGGTTCTAAATCTCTGCAATTCAAAAGGGTAATGAAACCCGGAAAATCAAAGCCCATCAAAAAATCAGAAAAATCATAGTTCAAGACGATGAAAAAACCAACCAAAAATAAAAGCGTTAAAGTCTGCTAACATAAGCTGAATAAATAGGATGGACTTGTGTTTCCTGTGCTGAAACTAAAAAAATAAAACATTAAAAAAGTTGCAATGCAAAGTAAAAATGCTTGCACCCCGACAGAAAAACCGTTGGAATAATAGTAACAAACTCTAAAATCTAATTCTTAATTTTCGAATTGTAATTATCAAATTATCGTGATATGAATTTAATGTTAAATAAAATATTGTTAAGCGCATACGGAATTTTCCTTTTTATCCTTTTTATATATTCCGTGAATAGTTTTTTTCTACTTCTTTATTATCGGAGAAAAAGAAATGTTTCTCCGGAGGAGAGAGGGATACTTGATTTTAAACCTGTTACAATTCAGCTTCCCATTTACAACGAAATGTATGTGGCGGAAAGGTTAATAGAAGCGGTGTGCGAAATTGATTACCCGCGCAACCTGCTTGAAATACAAGTCCTTGACGATTCCGACGATGAAACGAAAACGATTATCGATAATGTCGTGCGGAAGAAGAAAAAGTCCGGCTACAACATCAAAGTGATACGCCGTGAAAAACGAACCGGCTACAAAGCGGGCGCATTAAAGCACGGACTTAAAACAGCATCCGGATATTACATCGCAATCTTTGACGCCGATTTTATTCCCGCCCCGGATTTTCTTATGAAAACATTAAAATATTTTTCCTCCCCGAAAATCGGAATGGTGCAGACAAGGTGGGGACATTTGAACGAAAACTTTTCACTCCTTACAATGCTGCAAGCAATGGCTTTGAACGGACACTTTGTTATCGAGCAGACCGTGAGAAACAGAAAAGGATTTTTTATTAACTTTAACGGTACCGGCGGTGTCTGGCGCAAGGACTGCATCCTGGACGCGGGCAACTGGCACGAAGACACTGTCGCCGAAGACGTTGATTTAAGCTACCGCGCGCAATTAAAAGGGTGGAAGTTTGTTTATCTGAATAATTATACAACACAGGCTGAGCTGCCCGTGGAAATGAACGCCCTTAAAACTCAGCAATACCGCTGGACAAAAGGAACGGTGCAGGCGGCAAGAAAACTCCTTCCGCAAATCTGGTCGAGCGGGGAATCGTTTGAGAAAAAATTACAGGGAACTTTCCATCTTACGAGTTCGTTGGTATTCCCTTTTATCCTGATGCTCGGAATTTTTACTCTTCCGATGGTTATGTTAAAATCTCTTCACATTTTTAACGACTACTTTAACTTTCTTTCCTTTTTTATTGTTTCATTATTTGCGTCATTTATGTTTTACCTTTATGCGCAAAAAGAAATTTACGCCAATTGGAAAAGAAAGATTCTTCTATTTCCAATTTTCTTAGTCGGAAGTATGGGATTTTCAATCAACAATACGAAAGCCGTTTTGGAAGGGATGTTCAGCGACAACAATGAATTTATCAGAACTCCGAAATTTAACATCAAAGAAAAGACCGACAGTTTTTTTGATAAAAAATATAGAGTGAATTTTAAAAAGAACTCAATTGTTTTTATCGAATTTCTCCTTTCCCTTTACAGTCTTACGGCAATATTAATCGCTGTAAGTTTGAAAGAATACTCGGCAATTCCATTTGCCGCGATGTATTTTTTAGGATTTACAATTATTTTTTATTTATCATTTAAAGGTAATTTTATTCAAAAACGTTGGAGAAAAGGTTGAACGATTATTCCAAACTTTCCGAAAAAGCGGAGTTGATTTACAAGTTTGATAAAAAAACGCCTTTGTTTGCGATTGTCGCTTCAAAGAGAATAGCTGACGACAATTTGGAGGAAGCGGAGAAAGTATTATCCGAAGGTCTCGTAAACTTTCCAGATTATCCGACCGCGCACTTAATCTTGAGCAAAGTATTGCTTAAGCTCGGGAAAGAAGAGGAAGCTCGCGCCGCTTTGAATAAAGGACTTGAGCTTAATCCGAACATTAAAACCAAGGAGTATTACGAAGAGCTTTTTGCCGGCAAAGAAGAAGCCGAAGAGGAAATTGACCCGATTATGAAAGAAATCAACGAAGAAATC
>JALWEC010000391.1 GCA_027036655.1 Melioribacteraceae bacterium | reverse complement strand
CTGGCAGCCGCAAGAATGCTGGTGAAATACAGCGATTTAAAGACCGAAGAAATCGTTCACGAAGCATTAAAAACCGCTTCCGATATTTGTATTTACACAAACGATAAAATCAATGTTGAAGTTTTAGAGGATAAGAAAGATGCATAAAAAAGTATTAATGGAAAATTTAACTCCTTCACAGATTGTAGAGGAGCTTGATAAATTTATTATCGGACAGCACGACGCCAAACGCGCAGTAGCCATTGCGTTAAGAAACAGATGGCGGCGTCAGCAGGTTGAGCATACAATCCGAGAAGAAATAATGCCTAACAACATAATATTAATCGGACCGACCGGCGTTGGGAAAACCGAGATCGCTCGACGTCTTGCAAAATTGGCAAACGCGCCTTTTATTAAAGTTGAAGCGTCCAAGTTTACCGAAGTCGGTTATGTGGGACGCGACGTTGAAGCAATGATTCGCGACTTAACGGAACTTTCCGTAAATATGGTTACCGCGGAAAAGAAGGAAGAAGTTTTTGAAAGAGCCGAACAAATAGCCGAAGAAAAAATCCTCGATGTTCTGATTCCCCCTGTTGCGGCGCCTGCCGGTTACAATGATAGCGATAACGTAAGTTCGTCCGGAGACGAATCACTCCGTAATGCAAAAACCCGCGAATGGATGCTTGAAAAATTACGCAAAGGAGAACTTGACGACAAAGTAATCGAATTTGATTACACCGTTCCCGCAGCGGGGATGCATGTTTTCGGACCGACCGGAATGGACGACATGGGAATTAATCTGCAGGAAATCTTTTCCACGATGATGCCGAAAAAGAAAAAGAAACGTAAAGCTACAATAAAGGAAGCCCGCCGTATCATCGCTCAGGAAGAAGCCGAAAAGTTAATCGACACCGAAGCCGCCCAGCGGGAAGCAATCCGCAGAGTGCAGGAATCCGGAATTGTTTTTATAGACGAAATCGACAAAGTTGCCGGCGCAAGCGGTAAAGGGAGCGGACCGGACGTGTCGCGCGAAGGCGTTCAGCGGGATATGCTTCCGATAGTTGAAGGATCGACTGTAAATACTAAGTACGGACCGGTTAAAACCGACCATATTCTTTTTATTGCTTCCGGAGCGTTTCATGTTGCAAAACCTTCGGATTTAATTCCCGAGTTGCAGGGACGCTTTCCGATTCGCGTTGAACTGAAAAGCTTATCCGCGGAAGATTTTGTTGAAATACTTACCAAACCTGAAAACGCTTTACTGAAGCAATATTCCGCCCTTCTCCGTTCGGAAAACATTCATTTGGAATTTGAACCGGAAGCGATTGAACAAGTTGCGCAAATTGCCGCAGAAGTTAACGAACAGGTTGAAAATATTGGCGCTCGGCGTTTACACACAATATTAACGACTCTTCTTG
The DNA here is from genome assembly GCA_027036655.1 of Melioribacteraceae bacterium. Taxonomy (GTDB): domain Bacteria; phylum Bacteroidota; class Ignavibacteria; order Ignavibacteriales; family Melioribacteraceae; genus WGAL01. Next base: position 1,204 of record JALWEC010000391.1, on the reverse strand, counting down.
AGGATATTCTTTTCGATGTTCCCGATAAGAACAAAGAAAACGACATTACAATCTCCGGCAAAATGGTGGAAGATAAACTCAATACAATTGTAAAGGACAGAGATTTAAGCAAGTATATTTTATAATAGAATGGTTTGCATAACCTTGCAATATGTCATTCTGATCCCCGACAAAGTCGGGAAGAAGAATCTCAGAACCGGAAATTATACCGGATCCCATTTTCGCCCCCAACAAAAAGCAATTGGGGCAAGCGTGGCAAACTCAATATGACAACTTCAGGTTTTGCTAAGGTTTCTAATAGGCGTTAGCTCCCGTTTTGACGGGAGCGCCCTCTTTCATTCAATGATTTTTTCTTCCCGCTAAAATTATTAAATTTGAGTTAACTTAATTAAGGATAATAAATGAGAAAAATTACCGCAATTCTCACGATATATTTTTTTACGCTGCTTTTTCCCGCTTCACTCTCCGCACAAAAAATAAGTGATTTAATTCAGCCGGTAAAATTAAAATCGGGAGAAGAAAAATCCCTTGTTATTTCCGACTTGTTTTATTCTACCGATTACAATCTGCGCTTTGCCGACAATAAGTATGTTAAAATAATATATCATCCCGAAGTAAAAAAGTTAACTCTGAATCCCGATTCATCTTTTACCGGCGTTACCGTAATTAATTTTTCGTTAAACGAAAATAAATATTCCATACCGGTTTTCTGCGAAAAAGAAAGCAAAGTTACATTTAAGTTTACTCCGAATAAAAAATACAAACAGCTTTCGGTGTTCGGTAGTTTTAACGATTGGAACAGACATCAATACTTTATGGAACCGAATAATAACGGGCTTTATTCCGTTACTGTCCCGATTGAGCCCGGGAATTATCAATATAAGTTTTACGCCGACGGACTGGAATTAACCGACCCGCTCAATCCCGATTCCGTTTCAAACGGAATGGGAAGCTACAACTCGGTTTTAACCGTTGCAGACAACGATACAACGAGAGAATTCCTTGCTCAATTAGGGTTGACGAGAAAAGAGAGTAATGTTAACTTAAACTTTTACTTCGACTCACAACTCGGGATTTTACCGGATTCCAACAATGCCTTTGCGTTTATTGAAAACAGCGATGTTTCATCGCGGCTAAAATTCAACAACAAGAGATTAATTTTAACCTTACCACAGAGGGAACTGAGCGGGTTAAAACGAATTCG
>JALWEC010000390.1 GCA_027036655.1 Melioribacteraceae bacterium | reverse complement strand
ACTCGGATATTTCATTTGGGGAATTGTCGTTTTAATTCTTAAACTGCGCAGATTAAAAACAGTCAGTAAGAGAAACCAGACTCTGTTCTTCTTAATCGGGTTTGTAATTATTTTTCTCACCTTTACGATAATTAATGTTTACAGAAGTTCGCTTGAAAAAGCGGTTTCTTTCTATTTCCTTTCGACTTCTCTTACATTTTTAATCAGTCTCTTTTTCCTTTATGTCGTTATCCATTATAAAGTTTTCAGAGTGTCAAAGCTGATAAAAACCGGACTGGTTTATTCCACTCTGTCGGGAATTGTTTTCGCGCTTTATGTTATTGTGATACAGGGGTTAAGCGTTTCGGTAAGCGAATATTTCAATATAAATTCCTATTTTTTTACCGCGCTGATGATTATTATTCTTGTCTTTTTAATGCGTCCGGTTGAAAGATTGGTGCAGGCAAAAATTGACGTTCTGCTCGGAAAAGATATGGATAAATACCGGCATAACTTTTCCAAATTTACTCACGAATTGCAGGAGTACAAACCGTCCAAAGAATTTTTTGAGATGGTGAAAAAATTTATCGACCGGAATTTTTATACGGGTAAAACTCTGCTTTTTGTTTTTGACGAGAAGAATAATTTTTTCTTTAATGAAGATTCTCCCGACGAAGTTCTTCAAATTGACGAGTACAAATATTTTGTGAAGAAATTAATCAAACTTAAACGAGCTATTGAAATATACGAGCTTGATTTTAACAGAATAAACTCATTTTTGAAAAACTATTTTGAAAAACACAGCGTCCAAATTATAGTCCCGTTTATATTTAACGATAACATACTCGCAATGATTTTTATCTCAAAGAAAAAGTATGCCGAGAAATTTAAAGAAGAAGAAATAGAACGGCTGACAATTATGTCCGACCAAGTTTCGCTGGCGTTTCACAGGAACAGAATGTTTGAAGATTTGCAGAAGAGAGTTAAGGAACAGTTCCGTTTGGAGATGCTCGCATCAATCGGGCAGATGACCGCCGGCATTGCACACGAAATACGCAATCCGCTTAATACGATTTCTTTATCGGCGCAAACTTTGCGGAAAGAGGGAATTGCCGACGAAGATAAGAAAGAGTTGCTTGATTATATTTCGGAGGAGGTGGAACGGCTTGAGCGAATTCTGCAGGATTTCCTGAAACTTTCCAAACAGCGGGAAATAAAATATTCCACAGGCGACGTTGATGAAATATTTGACAGAGTGATTTTATCATTGGAGGGAAGAAATAAGTCGGGAATCAAAGTGGTAAAAGAAATTCCGGACGGAATTCAAGAGATTACAACGGACTTTGATATTCTTCATCAAATTATTTTGAATTTAGGAATCAACGCGCTTGACGCAATATCCGATAGATGCAGAGCTGACGCAGAGTTCAGTTGCGGCGAGGGAAGGGTGCAATTAATATTCAGGAAAGAGAATTCTTTTTACGAATTTATTGTAAAGGATAACGGAATCGGAATCGGGGAAGACGCGGAAGAGAAAATACTTCAGCCTTTCTTTACCACAAAGGAGGAAGGGACTGGGTTGGGATTATCGATTGTGAATAATTTGGTCTCGTTAATCGGCGGAGCGCTGAGCTACAAATCCAAATTCGGAGAAACGGAATTTATTATTAAATTGAATCAAAATATCGAGAGTGAAAAATGAGCGACGGAAAATATACGATTTTGATTGCTGATGATGAAAGCAAAGAGAGACGGGTTTTAAGCCTAAACTTGAAACCGAATTACAATATACTTGAAGCAAACAACGGAAAGGAAGCCGTTGAACTGCTGGAGAAAAATGAAGTTCATCTTGTTCTGACCGATTTGAAGATGCCTGAGATGAGCGGACTTGAACTTTTGGAGTGGATTAAAAAATATTACAGCAACATTCCCGTGATATTGATTACAGCGTTCGGAAGCATAGAAAACGCCGTTGAGGCAATGAAATTAGGGGCTGTCGATTACATCACAAAACCGATTAAAATCAGCGAGTTGGAACCGGTTATCGAAAAATCTTTAAACTTCGGTAAACTCCTTGCCGAAAATTTAAAACTGAAGGCGAAGATTAAAAAGTATGAAGGATTTAATGAGATAATCACAATCAATCCGCAGATGAAAAAGCTGATGGAGCTTGTGGCGCAGGTTGCCGATACGCCCGCTACGATATTAATTGAAGGAGAATCGGGAACGGGAAAAATGCTTTTTGCAAATGCCGTCCATTATTTAAGCTCTAGAGCGGACGAATCCTTTGTTGAAATTAACTGCGGCGCAATCCCGCATGATTTGTTGGAAAGCGAATTGTTCGGACATGAGCGGGGAGCTTTTACCGGAGCCGTCGCCGCAAAGAAAGGGAAGTTTGAACTCGCGAACGGAGGCACGCTTTTTCTTGATGAAATCGGAGAGCTTCCGCTCGATCTTCAGGTTAAGCTGCTTCATGTTCTCGAAAAGCAAAAGTTTACTCGCGTCGGAGGAACAAAATTTTTGACAACGGACGCGCGGATTGTTGCAGCAACCAATAAGGATTTGAAGGCGGAAGCGGAAAAAGGAAATTTCCGTCAGGACCTTTATTTCCGGTTGAAAGTAGTTTATCTGA
>JALWEC010000389.1 GCA_027036655.1 Melioribacteraceae bacterium | reverse complement strand
TTACATTAAGGGAACAGTAACTGTTTTATGCGGCAGCTCGCTATCGTTGCTCAATATTCAAAAGCGGTTTAAAGGTTGAGGTTGAATATTCAGGGGATTGCCCCCAACAAAAAGCAGCCGAGGCAACCGTGTCGTTCCGCTCCTCGCAATTACAGTTTGTTTTTTTTAATATCAGCGTCATTGCGAAGAAGGAGCTTGCGACGACTGAAGCAATCTCACCGGAAAAATTACAAATACTGAATATTCAAACCCAGTTTCACTGCTGAGGTTAAATGTTCAGGAGTCCGCCTCGGCGGAGCCGCGCTCACTACGTTCGCTCGCATTGACGGCAAGTTTGTTTTATTATTTGTTCGCTCCTAATCTGCCGCGTTTTCTCCGTCAGCTTTTCGTTGGTGGTGGACGGTTTGTTATTTATCCGGTCCGGCAGCTCGACTTTTGCAAGATGAAATAATAGTTTTAGAAAGCTTTGCATAACCTAATTTATATGTCATTCCGAATGGAGCGAAGCGGATCCTCCGCCAAGGCGGATTGGCGGAAAGAATCTCAAAACCGGTAATTATACCGAAATTAGAGATATTTCGGACGGCTTTCACCTCCGCCACGGAGAACTCAATATGACAATTATGCTAAGGTCTTTTTTAATTTAAATCAATATAAGACGCTATAGTCTCACCGATTGCCAGACTTGCGGTTGCCGCGGGAGATGGCGCATTTAATACATGGATAACTCGTCTTCCTTTTTCAATCGAAAAATCATCGAGCAGTCCGCCGTGTTTGTCGCAGGCTTGCGCCCTTATTCCGCTGCCGCCCGGTTCAAGGTCGTCTCCGGTAATTTCGGGGAGCAATCTTTGAAGCGCTTTTACAAAAGCGGGTTTGTAATATGAGCGGTAAAACTCACCCATTCCCATCTTCCAATATTTTTTCGCGACCCTGATAAAACCGGGCCAACTGAAAGTTTCGAGAGTGTCGTTTAAGTTAAAGTCTGTTTTTTTGTATCCCTCCCGTTTGAAAGATAGAACAGCGTTCGGTCCCGCCTCAACGCTTCCGTTAATCATGCGTGTAAAGTGAACTCCGAGAAAAGGAAAATTAGGGTCGGGAACGGGATAAATAAGATTCTTAACCATCTCTTTTTTTGAATCTTTAATTTTGTAATATTCTCCTCTGAAGGGAATAATTTTGACCGGAAGCTGCGGATTGGTCAATCGCCCGATTTTATCGGATTGTAAACCGGCGCATGAAATAAGGTAGCTGCCGATGTGAACATCGTGCTGCGTTATTACTTCGACCGAATCTGTTTTTTCCGAAATGCTTTCGACTTTGTGATTGAAGAGAATTTCACCGTCGTGTGTTAGAATAAATTCCGCGTATTTTTCAGCGACGGTTGTGTAATCAATTATCCCGGTTTGAGGCACGTAAATTCCTTCCAGTCCGGTTGTGTAAGGTTCATGTTTTTTGATTTGATCGGGATTGAGAAGCTCAAGATTTTCCAGCCCGTTCTGTGCTCCGCGTTTGTAAAGCGTTTCAAGATAAGGAAGCTCTTCCTTTCTTGTCGCAACGATTACTTTCCCACAGAGGTCGTAAGGAATTTCATTTTGATTACAGAATTTAATCAACTTTTCGTATCCTCGCCGGCAATTTGTGGCTTTCATACTCCCCGGTTTGTAGTAAATGCCGGAATGAATCACGCCGCTGTTATGTCCCGTTTGATGAGCCGCAACCCGGCTCTCTTTTTCCAGAATTAAAACTTTTATGCCGGGATGTTTTTCAATTAAATTTACTCCTGTTGCCAGACCGACAATTCCGGCTCCAATTATTATTACATCGTTTTTCATAAAATTCTCACTTTTTACCAAATTTTTTGCTGGCTTTTTTACAAAATTTAAAAATTTGTTTTAATTATATTCAAATATTCTTCGAATAGCTAAAAAGTTTTGAGTATAGTCAAAACTTTTTAGCTAATTTAAATGTTTCAACCGTACTAATACATATCTGTATTTTAACTTTTCGAAGCGGTTTTTTCCAACAATTTAATATAATCAATTGCTAATTTATCTCTGTCGAAATTTTCTTCAACAAAAGTTCTTCCTTTTTCTCCTGCCTCCTTGAGCCACTGGGGATTATTATATACATCAAGGATTTCTGCTGCCAAGTCATCCGGATTTTCCGGCTCTGCGAACTTTCCGACGCCAGCATTTTCTACGAGCTTTTTAGCTTCGCCTTTCACAGTAATGATAATCGGTTTTTTCATAGCAAGAATTTCAAATAACTTTGAAGGTAAGGCGCTGCCAAACAAAGGAAGATTTCTGAGCGGCACCAGCATAATATCGGCAACAGAATAATACTTCTTTAACTCGGTTTTCTTTCTCCAGAATTAATACTTTGAAGCCGGGATCTTTTTCAATTAAATTTACTCCGGTTGCGTGAGCGACAATTCCGGCTCTGGTAATTATTGTATCTAATTCAAGACATTACCTTGCTGTTGATTGCCACTTTGCAGAATGTGAGTTTGTCATAAATTTCCAAATGCCAATTAACATCGCATAATTTGTAATTATAAAATAGTATATAATCAATAATATTTTAGAATTTATTTTTAATAATGATAATAGTTTTCCTAACTTTCCGG
>JALWEC010000388.1 GCA_027036655.1 Melioribacteraceae bacterium | reverse complement strand
CCGATTTCCAGCTTGCTCGGAATCTCCATTTTAGCCAATTGATTTTCATATCCGATTGCCGTTGTGTTGGAACTATCCGGAACGCTGATAACAATAACTTTTTGGTTGTCTTTATCTCTTACCGGATGTTTTTCAGCGAGAACTTTACCGAGTTTTCGTCTTATTTTATCTACATTTGTCCCAAAAATCTTGCTGTCAGGTCGCGAAAAGTAAATAAACTCGAAGATGCAATGTTTGGGAGCATGCGTAGGTTCCTCAAAAATTGAGTATGATTTCAGTTTTTTTGTTTCAATTACTTCATTATCAATGACCACAATTTCACCGGGATTAACGTCCCGGACATATTCGGCTTTGTTAATATCAAAAGCGCATGTTTCGGAGGCGATCAAAAATCCTCCGTTCAATCGCCCGATACTGAGCGGACGGAAACCGAACGGGTCGCGTGCCGCAATTAATTTGTCGTCCGTTAATATTGTAAGAGAATATGCTCCGTCCAATTTTCTAAGAGCCATTCTGATTTGTTCGATTTGGTCTTCTTCCTTGCTCCGTGCAATTAAGTGTAAAATCACTTCGGTATCGCTGCTTGTTTGGAAAATCGCTCCTTCCTTTACGAGTTCTTCTCGTATTTCCCCCGCGTTTGTTAGATTTCCGTTGTGAGCCACCGCGAGATGTCCCATTCTGTAATTTACGACAAACGGCTGAATATTTTTCTTCGATATTGAGGAGCCGGTGGTGGAATACCGGTTATGCCCAATTGCGGCGTTTCCGCTTAACTTATTCTTAAATAATGAGTTATCATGAAAAACGTCGGAAACAAGTCCGAAATCTTTATGAAATGAGAATTTTATTTTCCCGTCAGAGGCTTTGTTTGCCGAAACAATTCCCGCCGATTCCTGTCCTCTGTGCTGCAAGGCGTGAAGTCCGTAATAAGCATCAACGGCGGCTTGTTTTTCACCGAATGCTCCGAAAACTCCGCAGTGGCATTTCGGCTTTTCCGAAACAAACTTAAACTCTCTGAATTCCATCAACATCTTTTCCGATTAATATAATTCAGAAAGTTAGACAAAAATTTTTTATGATTCAACTCAATATTATTTTTCTGAAATCATCGTTTTCCAAATGAAAAAAATCACTATTTTAAATTTTAAATTTCTAATTGTTAGTTAATAATTTTTGTTCTCCTGAATTTTAAGCGAAAGCAGATGAAAATCATAAAATTACATAAAAGTCAGTCTCTGGAAATTCTAGTTCCCGATACTTCGACCGAGATAGAACTCCCTTTGATAGGAGCGAGTCTCGAAGCCGGCTTCCCTTCCCCTGCCGACGACTATGTGGAAGAAACGCTCGATTTGAACAAATATTTAATCAAAAATCCGGCAAGCACATTTTTTGCCCGCGTTACCGGAAATTCGATGATAGGCTCAAACATACAGGAAGGAGATATTTTAATCATCGACAAATCCCTTACGCCTACGGAGGATTCCATTCTCGTTTGCGCTTTGGACGGTGAATTTACCGTAAAACGGGTAAAACAGATTGATGAAAACACGGTTTATCTTATGCCGGATAATCCCGATTTTAAACCGATAAAAGTTTCCAGAGATAACGACCTTGTAATTTGGGGCGTTGTAACATATTCAATACACAGGCATATCTGAATGTACGCGCTTGTTGACGGAAATAATTTTTACGTAAGCTGTGAAAGGGTTTTTAATCCCAAACTGAACGGCGTTCCCGTTGTGGTACTCAGCAACAACGACGGATGCGTAATTGCGCGTTCGCAGGAGGCGAAGGATTTGGGATTGAAGATGGGAGAACCTGCATTTCAACGTCGTGAGTTTTTTCGCGAACATAATGTGCAGGTTTTCAGCAGCAATTACGAACTTTACGGCGATATGAGCCGCCGTATGCACCAAGTTTTTAAGACGTTTACGCCGAGCATAGAAATGTATTCCATTGACGAATCTTTTCTTGATCTTTCCGGCATAGATAAATTTGAGCGGTTGGAAAATTACGGAGCAAGGATTAAAAAGAAAGTATTTCACGATGTCGGGATTCCGGTTGGCGTAGGCATTGCGGAAACCAAGACTCTTGCCAAAATTGCAAATCACCTTGCAAAAAAAATTCCGCAACTGAACGGCGTGTGCGTATTAAGGAATCAAAAGCAGATAGATTATGCCTTAAAATTCACCTCGATAGAAGATGTTTGGGGCATCGGGCAAAGATACTCTGCCAAACTGAAAATAAAAGGAATAAACACAGCTTTTGATTTTGTTAATTTACCCGAAAGTTGGGTGCTGCGGGAAATGACAGTTGTCGGGTTAAAAACTTATCAGGAACTGAAGGGGAAAAAACGGCTCTCGCTTGAAGAAATACGACCTCCGAAAAAAGCGATTGCCACGACAAGATCTTTCGGGCGAAAAGTTGCCGATTTGAAAAATTTGGAAACTTCCGTAGCGACGCATGCCACGCGCTGCGCCGAGAAACTTCGCAAGCAAAAATCGATTGCGGCTTATGTTTCGGTTTTTATAATAACGGACAGATTTAACGAAGAAGATCCGCAATACAACAACAGTTACACTATTTCCCTTCCCGTCCCTTCCAACAGCCAATTGGAGATTGTAAAG
>JALWEC010000387.1 GCA_027036655.1 Melioribacteraceae bacterium | reverse complement strand
CGGTCAATAAATTTTCTATGTTGTAATAATCAACACCTTTAAAATTCGGCATTATTAATTTCCTTTCTAACTTCTTCAATTATTCGGTTAATTATTCTTGTTGAATACGCCTTATAAGTAAGATGACTTCGCAGTTTAGCCGGAATATCCGTACTGTTTCTAGCCTTCAAACTTTTAAGTTTTTTGGCGGCTAATTCCCTTGCATTTGCAAAAACATCCTCTTCGTCAAGAGAATCTAACTCGTTTTCAATCAAGGTCTTATCAACGCCCTTTTTAAGTAAATCATAATAAATTGCTTTAGGAGATTTCTTCTTATAATTAAATCTTGATCGGACATAAATTTCAGCGAAACGTTCATCGCTTAAAAGATTTAATTCGACAAGTTCCGCGACAACCTTTTTAATATTTCCGGCTGAATATCCTCTTGTTTTCAATTTATCGTTAAGCTCTTTAGAAGAATGCTCCCGGCGTGCCAGCATTCTCAAAGCGCTTGCCTTAATCAAAAAAATCTCATTAATATTAATGAGATTTTCTTTTTGTTCGCAATTTATTTCATCGCCAACCTTCAGCCGGGCGTCTTCAAATACCGGCTTGGCAAACTGAAGTTTTTCGCCGTTATCAAACAACAGATATACTTTCCCTCGCCAAATATTTATTTTTTGAATAACCACTCGGACAAATCCTTATTCTGCGGAAGCGGTTTCTTCGGGAACGTCTTCTTCAATAATTCCCAACTGAACTTTTACGTCGTGCTCCAGACTGTTCATCATTTCGGGATTTTCTTTCAGTTTACGTCTGAATTGATCTTTCCCCTGAAAACGATCTTCATTGTATGTGAACCACGAACCGCTTTTCTTTATCAGTCCGAACTCAAGCCCAAGGTCGATTAAATCTCCGGTTTTGCTGATTCCTTCGTTGTACATAATATCAAACTCAACGGTTTTGAATGGCGGAGCAACCTTATTTTTAACGATTTTTACTCTGGTTCTGTTGCCGACAACCTCCTGCCCATCCTTCAGTGCCGCAATTCTGCGAATATCAATTCTAACCGAAGAATAGAATTTAAGAGCATTTCCGCCGGTGGTTGTTTCAGGACTGCCGAACATAACTCCGATTTTGCTCCGGAGCTGGTTGGTAAAAATAACTACGGTTTTGGAACGGCTTACCGCGCCTGTAATCTTTCGCAATGCCTGCGACATCAATCTCGCCTGAACTCCCATTTGAGCGTCTCCCATATCCCCTTCCAATTCGGAACGTGGAACAAGAGCCGCAACGGAATCAATTACGATTACGTCAAGAGCATTGCTCCGTACCAGAGTATCTACAATTTCAAGAGCTTGCTCCCCATAATCAGGCTGGGAAACCAGCAAGTTATTTACATCAACGCCTAATTTTTGCGCGTAACCAATATCCATAGCGTGCTCCGCATCAATAAATGCGGCTAAACCGCCGGTTTTCTGGGCTTCGGCAACAATATGTAAACAGAGAGTAGTTTTACCGGAAGATTCCGGACCGTATATTTCAACTATTCTTCCTCTCGGAACGCCTCCGATTCCGAGCGCGGCGTCAATCGAAAGGGAACCTGTGGAAATCGATTCGATTTTATTAATTACATTGTCTCCGAGACGCATAATCGTTCCCTTGCCGTATGTTTTTTCAAGATTGGAGATTGTTTCCTGCAACATCTCCAATTTTCTTTCTTTTTCAGAAGCAACTGATTTTTCTTTAGCCATTTTATTTTCCTTTTAAATTATATCTTTCTAAAATTTCATAAACCGAACCTTTCGGGAGCAGCCTGCTTTTAACAAGCAGAAATTCATCGGCAGTAAAAGTTTTCTCCGTAAATTTATGATTATTAAACTTCTCCAAAATACTTTTTTCGGTTCTCTCTCTAACTCTGTAAAGCGTCAAGTGAGGCGAAAACTTTCTCCGCTCAACCGGGAATCCGACTTCGCTTAACCTGCGTTCAAGTTCTTTCTGATAATCAGCGAGCGCTCCGTTATATTTAAAACCCGCCCATAATACTTTCGGTTTTTTATCGCGATAAAACGCTCCGAATCTATCTAACGTCAGTCGAACAGGCTTTTTATCGGCTATAAATTTTTCAAGAACACTTTTAATCTCTTCGATTTTTGTTTCTTCCACATCGCCGAGGAATTTCAGAGTAATATGAAATTTCGAAGAGTTTTCCCACTTTAATTTCCGAAAATTATCAACTTCATTTATCTGCTTTAGAATATATTCCCTGACTTCACCGGGAATTTCAAGAGCAATAAAACATCTAATCTTCATCGGAAATGCCCAACAGATAACGCCGCACAATATCAAGAGCCTGCTGAGAAGTTTTATCCTTATTCGTTAATCTGTCGTCGCCGAAATGGAACTCGCGTACCTTACAGCCGTTTTCGTCGGACAAACCGATATAAACCAAACCTATCGGTTTGTTCATTGTAGCTCCGGTCGGTCCCATAATTCCGGTAACCGACAATCCCAAATCCGTGCCGCAGCTTTGTCTGATTCCAATTGCCATCTGCTCGCAAACTTCGGGACTGACAGCTCCGTTTGTCTGAAGCGTATCTTCGTCAACGTTAAGAAGCTCAACCTTTGCGCCGTTGCTGTAACTTACAATTCCCCTCTCGAAGTAGCT
>JALWEC010000386.1 GCA_027036655.1 Melioribacteraceae bacterium | reverse complement strand
GTCCGAAATATCTCTAAATTCGGTATAATTACCGGTTTTGAGATTCTTCATTCCGCTTCGCTCCATTCAGAATGACATATATAGTAGGTTATGCAAAGCTTTCTAATAGTTTTTGAAAAAATATTCGAGGTTTTTAATATTCGGCAAATATTGAAAATTCATTTATTGTTTTATAAATAGAAAATTTCTAAATAAATCGGTTAAACCTTGAAAGTATATCAATTACTGAGTCTAGTTAAAAAAGGTAATTTATTGAATAAATACCAACATTATAAACTGTTAAAACAGTTCAGTTATGAGAATTGTTAAATTATTATTAACCCACGTCCGCCACGGCGGATAAGTCGTGGATTAATAAAACTATTGAAAAAGCTTAAACCGTTTTAACGGTTTTTATTAGTTTTTTAAGTAAGCTCACTACTGAATTGCGAAAAACAATTTGTTTTAAGTTTACAAAAGATTTTTAAAATTAAGGAATAGATTTAAATGGGTACAATTAAAGATTTTTACAAAACCGACGGACTCGATTATAAATACCGTCGCTGGAAAAAATATCCCACCGGGCGATTTGATTACAGAGCGACCGAAAAAGCAATAAATGATTTTCTTAAAGGATTGAACGTGAAAAACGCGCTCGAAGTGGGCTGCGGCCCAGGAACTTGGACGCCGCTTGTAAGAAATCATACGGAAAAACTTCTCGCGGTTGATATTTCCGACACAATGATTGATGAAGCGAGAAAAAATCTGCAAGGGCTAGACGTTGACTTTTGGAACGGCGATATTATGGACTATGAACCTGAAGAAAAGTTCGATTTAATCTTTTCAATCAGAGCGTTCGAGTATTTTCCCAAACAGGAAGAATTTATCTCGAAAGCGTTCCAAATGCTTAATCCGGGAGGAAAACTTTTCATTATAACAAAAACAAAAGCTTCATACTGGTACGGAAGAACAAAAATCAGAAAAGCGTTAAATAAAGTCTTCCCTTTCCTTTTTTATTACGAGAAAAAAGAATTTGATAACCGGAGAATAAAAAACATTGAAAACTTTCATCAAAACAGAGTTTTTACCGGAGAGCTTAAATCAATGTTTAAGAAAAACGGATTTGAATCGGTAAAAGTGAAGCCCGTTATAATTCGTCCTCCCCTTTTTATGAGAGGAAAATCCGAAATTCCGGTAATTCCTCCCGCGCTGGAAAAACCGGTTTTGGGGCTGTTAACCCCAATTGACAGAGCTTTGTCACACAGTTCGGTTTTTACTCTTTTTGCCGAAAGTTTTTCTATCTCAGGGGAAAAAAGCGGCGCCGTTAAATGAAAAAAACAAACGGAAATATGAAGTTTCTTTTTGTCGGTTCCGAGAAAAATCTTGACCTTGACCGGATAGGCGGAATCGAAAGCGTAATGCGGGAGCTAATTTCATTTTTGGTGAGACAGGGAAATAAAGTTGAAATTCTTCTGATAAATGACGACAAAAAGGATAAGAAAGTTTTCATCACAAAAAACGGGGATGTCCCTATATTCATAATGAAAAAATCCGAAGCAAGAAAATACATTCTCGGAAATTTTGACGTAATAAATTTTCTTCAATCGCCGTTTGAAAATCCTTTTTTTGCATTACGATTCTTTTTAATGAAAAAGATAAAACATACGCTTGCCGTAAAGCTCTATTTTACATTTCCAACCGTGAACAATATCGACATTCAGCAAAAAATGAAACTTAAATTTCTAATCGATAAGACGCTCGTATTTTCAAAGCGGATAGAAAATAAGCTAAAAAAAATCACGAAAGATGTAACTTTCCTTTATCCGCCCGTTTCCGAATATTATATCAAGAATAAAAGAAATAATCGGAAAAAAGAGAAAATTGAAATACTTTTTGCCGGAAGATTAAGTCGGGACAAAGGATTGGAAATTGTTATTGATGTTTTTAAAGAATTGCCCGACTCCGAATTTTCAAAAAATATCATTGGATATTTTGCAGATAAATCGGATGAAGAGAAATATCTTCCCCGGCTGCAAAACATTAACCCTGACAAACTCGAAATTGAAGAGCATAAAAACGAAAATCGAGAAAGAGCTTTTCTTCCACTAAATCAATATGACATTCTTCTTCTTCCCTATCAGGAGTTAGGTCCAACGCTTGATACTCCGCTCCTTATCCTCGAAGGACTTGCGTCGGGCTGCATTATTGTTACTTCCGGAATTGAGCCGGTGAGTTCTATTGAAGGAAACATCATTTTCGTGAAGAACTTCACGGAGTCTTCCCAATTTATTGACGCAATAAAGAGAATTAAAAATCCGGAATCGACACGCGTCGCTTCCGATTTTTCATCGGAAACCTTCGGCGAAAAGTATCTGAAATTTTTGGGGTTAGAGTAAATGTTCAAATCTTTTAAAGAAACCATAAAACACAGCGCGATTTACGGCTTAGGGAACATTTCATCCAAGCTTGTCGGTTTTTTACTTTTGCCTTTATATACCGATTATCTGACAACTTCGGAATACGGAATTCTTGCAATTATCGAGATAACAGGACAAATATTGGTCAGCGTCTTTTCGCTCAATATCGGAACGGCGATGATGCGGTGGAGTTCAGAAGAAAAAGAGGAAAGTAAAAAGAAATCGATAATTTTTACTTCCCTTGTTGCCACTCTGATT
>JALWEC010000385.1:2204-2656 GCA_027036655.1 Melioribacteraceae bacterium | reverse complement strand
GTCCTTGGCGTCTTCTTCAACTTCAAGTTTAATTTCCTTATCCTGAAGCATCTTTGCAACTCGTTCAATCTGAATATCAACGATTTTTTTGATCTCGCTCTTAAGCAGCGGTTTGAACAATACAACCTCGTCCACGCGATTCAGAAATTCCGGACGAATGGTTTTTCTTAGTAATCCGTCTAATTGCACTCTTAAGTCAGCGAGAATCGATTCGTAGTTGTTTTCGTTAAACTCGCTTAATTTTTCTTGAATCAAATGCGAGCCTAAATTCGAGGTCATAATTATAATCGTATTCTTAAAGTCAACCGTACGACCTTGATTATCGGTTAAACGTCCGTCGTCAAGAACTTGCAGCAGCACATTAAATACATCGGGATGAGCTTTCTCGATTTCATCTAACAGCACTACCGAATAAGGACGGCGTCTTACAGCTTCGGTTAACTGTCCTCCTT
>JALWEC010000385.1:0-2194 GCA_027036655.1 Melioribacteraceae bacterium | reverse complement strand
CTTCTTCGTATCCTACATATCCGGGAGGCGCTCCGATTAATCTCGAGACCGAATGTTTCTCCATATATTCCGACATATCGATGCGGATCATTGCGTGGTCGTCGTCAAAGAGAAATTCCGCAAGCGCGCGAGCAAGCTCTGTTTTACCGACGCCGGTTGTACCGATAAATATAAAGGAACCGATTGGACGGTTGGCGTCCTGAAGTCCCGCGCGTGAACGGCGGATAGCGTTTGCCACAGCGGAAACGGCGTCGTCCTGTCCGATAACTCGTTTGTGCAATTCATCTTCGAGACGTATTAGTTTTTGCCGTTCGCTTTCAAGCATTCTGCTGACCGGAATGCCGGTCCATTTTGCAACGATTTCGGCAATATCTTCCGCGTCAACTTCTTCTTTCAGAAGCTGTTTATCGCCTTGAATATTCTGCAACTCTTTTGTGCTTTCTTCAAGTTCCTTCTGAAGTTCGGTAATTTTTCCGTAACGGATTTCAGCGACTTTTGCAAGATCGCCTTCCCGCTCGTATTGATCGGCGGTTGCTTTCAGTTCTTCAATCTTACTTTTCAGCGTTCTGATTTTTTGAATGTGATCTCTTTCAACCTGCCATTGAGCTTTCAGAGTATTTCTTCTGTCCTCAAGCTCTTTCATTTCTTCGGCAATTTCTTTTAAGCGTTCCGCGGATTTTTCATCTTTCTCACGCTTAAGAGCTTCTTTTTCGATTTCAAGCTGCTTAATTTTTCTTTCAAGAGTGTCGAGTTCTTCAGGCATTGAATTTATTTCAATTCTTAATTTTGAAGCGGCTTCGTCGATTAAGTCGATTGCTTTGTCAGGCAAAAATCTGTCCGCGATATATCTTCTTGATAATTGAACTGCGGCGACGA
The DNA here is from genome assembly GCA_027036655.1 of Melioribacteraceae bacterium. Lineage (GTDB taxonomy): Bacteria > Bacteroidota > Ignavibacteria > Ignavibacteriales > Melioribacteraceae > WGAL01. Next base: position 1,318 of record JALWEC010000385.1, on the reverse strand, counting down.
TTGCGGCATCCGTAATTCTTACGCCGTGATGAACTTCATATTTCTCCTTAAGTCCGCGCAGAATAGAAATTGCATCTTCTTCCGACGGTTCCTGAATCAGCACGGGCTGAAATCGTCTTTCCAGCGCGGCATCCTTTTCAATATACTTTTTGTACTCATTCAAGGTTGTAGCGCCGATTGCGTGTAATTCCCCGCGCGCTAAAGCGGGCTTTAATATATTTGCGGCGTCCATTGCGCCTTCGGTTTTTCCTGCGCCGACAAGCTGGTGAATTTCATCGATAAAAAGAATTATTTCTCCGTTGGAAGCCTGAACCTCTTTAACAACGGCTTTTATCCTTTCCTCAAACTGTCCGCGATATTGCGCGCCGGCTACGAGCGAGCCGAGATCAAGCGCAACAATCTCTTTGGTCTTCAGATTGTCCGGAACGTCGCCGGCAACGATTCTGTGCGCCAAACCTTCGGCGATTGCGGTTTTACCCACGCCGGGCTCGCCGATTAAAACAGGATTGTTTTTTGTTCTTCTCGAAAGCACCTGCAGAACGCGGCGAATTTCCTCGTCGCGACCGATTACCGGATCCAGCTTGTTCTGCTTTGCGAGTTCGTTCAAGTTTCTGCCGTATTTTTTCAGCGCTTCGTAAGTTTCTTCGGCATTCTGCGAAGTAACGCGCTGATTCCCGCGAATATCTTTCAAAGCTGATAAAATCTGCGGCTTGGTAACTCCGTTTTTGTTCAGAATTTGTCCGGCGGCGGAGCTGTCTTCGGCAAGCGCAAGGAGCAAATGTTCCGTAGAGACATACTCGTCCTTTAAGTTGTTTGCTTCTTCGACGGCTTTATCGAGCAAATTTCCGGAATTAACCGAAAGTTGCTGATTCCCGATTCCCGCGCCGGAAACTTTCGGGAATTTCTCCAATTCCTCTCCAACGCGGAGTTGAATCTGTTGGAGATTACCGCCTATTTTGTGAATTATTGAAACGGCTACATTTTCCTGATCTTGAATAAGAGCGGCGAGAATATGTAGCGGCTCAACAATTTGGTTGTTGTAGTTCTGGGCAATTTCCACGGCATTTTGAATTGCCTCCTGCCCTTTCACTGTCAATTTATTAAAATTAAAACTCATAATTAATCCTCCTTTTCTTTTTCTTCATAGAACCTTAAAATATATATTTAGTTCCGGAAAAATTTTTTAAGACATTAATATTGTCCTACTTTATGAAAATATTTCAAACTTAAAATTTCACTATGTAATAAAATCATATTTTTGTCAATATTGTCAAACAACTTTTGTCTTAAATTTAATTTTGCACATAATACTGCAAAT
>JALWEC010000384.1 GCA_027036655.1 Melioribacteraceae bacterium | reverse complement strand
GAGACGTGAATTTTTCTTTCAAATGCGGGAGCGTAATCGCCGAGATATTTCTGAAACGCCGCTTGGTATGAATCGACTACGCCCTTTGAAATAAGTACATTCGCGATGTGCGGTCTCCCGATAGCGGAATTTCTCGCTTCTTGCAGAATTTCCTCAAACTCAATCTCAACATTCATGTCGTTTAATTTCTTAACGATTCTTTTAGCTCTGAAAGCTCTTTCTTCTCTGAAAAATTGAAGATAACTCTGAAGGTCTTTATCCTCGTGATCGATAAAATATCCGAGCAGATGAATTTCCTTATCGTTTACGTCCGTGCTTAGTTCCACTCCGGGAATAATATCAATGCCGTACTCTTTTCCGCATTCAATCGCTTGATTAATTCCGTTTACTGAATCATGGTCGGTAATTCCGAGCGCCGAGATTCCCTTTGACTTTGCCAGGCGCACCAGTGCGCAAGGTGAATTTCCTCCATCTGAAAAAGTGGTGTGGGTGTGCAGGTCGGCAAATTTTTGCATTAATTAACCGTACTGCTCCAGAAATTTTTCGTAATCCAAAATTCTCAGCTTTGAACCTTCCATTTCGATAACGCCTTTTTTTGCAAAGGCATGAAGCGTTCTTGAAATCGTTTCGCGCGAAGTTCCCGCCATGTTCGCTAAGTCTTGCTGCAAAGGCATTTCATCAATTTCAACAATTCCGCCGCGGACTTTCCCCTGCGTGTCGGCAAGCTGTAGAATTACGGTTGCAACTTTACCTTCGGCATCCTTAAGGGAAAGGGACTTGATTTTCATATCCGCGGTGCGAAGGCGCGAAGTTAATTCCTGAAGCAAAGGAATGGAAATTTCAGGATGCTTTGTAAGTAGTTCCAGAAATTCATTTCTGTGAATAATAAAAACTTTAGAAGGTTCAAGCGCAATAACGGTAGCCGAACGGGAAAGACCATCTAAAATTGACATTTCGCCAAAGAATTCCGATTTGCCGAGTACGGAAAGAATCACTTCCTTTCCGTCCGTGCTGATACGCGAAATTTTTACTTTTCCCTCAATGATGAAAAACATAGCCGAGCCGTCTTCATCCTCCATAAGAATAACGCTATCTTTGTCAAAATTCTTTACATAACCGATTTTTGCTATACGTTCGATCGCTTCATCCGGTAAGTCGGAGAAGATAGGGACATATTGCAAAAACTCACTTAACTCTGACATATAGACCTCTTATTTTTAAATCTTAAGATATGCATAAATTATTTAATCTTCAATTAATTGATTTCCCACTTTTATTTATTTAACTTTAAATAATCAATTCAATTTAACTTATTTAACGGAGGAAAAAATGGCTTTAAAAGTTGGAATTAACGGATTCGGTAGAATTGGGCGCTTGGTTTTTCGCAGAAGTATGGCGCTCGGAGGTATTGAATTTGTTGGTATAAATGATTTAACGGACGCAAAAACATTAGCTCATTTGCTAAAATATGATTCGGTTCACGGAAAATATCCAGGCGAAGTTTACGCTGACGGCGACGCTATTGTAGTTGACGGACAGAGAATTCAAATTACGGCTGAAAAAGATCCGGCTAACCTTAAATGGGGCGAACTCGGAGCTAAAGTTGTAATCGAATCGACTGGCGTTTTCAGAACAAGAGAACTTTGTATGAAGCACATCGAAGCCGGCGCGGAAAAAGTTGTTTTAACCGTACCCGCAAAGGGTGAAATTGACGCGACCGTAGTGCTCGGAGTAAATGACCATATTTTAACGGGCGATGAAAAAGTAGTATCCAACGCTTCATGCACCACCAACTGTTTTGCGCCAATGGTTAAAGTGTTAAACGATGCCTTCGGCGTTGAAGAAGGTTTGATGGTAACAATTCACAGCTACACTAACGATCAGCGTCTTTTGGATTTGCCGCACAAGGATTTGAGAAGAGCGCGCTCAGCCGCTGTTTCGATTATTCCTACCACAACCGGAGCCGCTATTGCCGTTGGTAAAGTAATTCCCGAACTTGACGGAAAGCTTAACGGTTATGCGGTACGCGTGCCTGTTCCCGACGGAGCTTTGACTGACTTTACCGCAACTTTGAAACGTGAAGTTACCGTTGAAGAAGTTAATGCGGCATTCAAGAAAGCATCCGAAAACGAATTGAAAGGTATTTTGGAATATGTTGAAGACCCGATAGTTTCAGCCGATATTATCGGAAATCCTCATTCAAGTATTTTTGATTCTTTATCGACAATGGTTATGGGAAAAATGGTTAAGGCAATCAGCTGGTATGATAACGAGTGGGGTTATTCCTGCCGCGTTGTTGACTTGATGAAGAAAATAGCCGAGTAAATAAATTCTTAATTAAAAGGCGCAACTTCCGGTTGCGCTTTTTTTTGGTTGACGATAAACAATGGAGTTGGAAATGAATAAATTAACAATAGATGACGTTGAATTAAAGGGGAAAAAAGTTTTAACGAGAGTTGATTTTAACGTTCCCTTGGATTCGGACGGAAATATTACAGACGACAGACGAATTGTCGGCGCGCTTCCCACGATTGAAAAGATTATCGGGGAAGGGGGAAAATTAATTTTAATGAGTCACCTCGGACGTCCTAAAGGGGAAAGGAAGCCTGAAATGTCTCTTGCTCCGGTCGCCAAGAGATTATCCGAACTGCTCGGTAA
>JALWEC010000383.1:2294-2665 GCA_027036655.1 Melioribacteraceae bacterium | reverse complement strand
TATTTTTTGTAGTATTTTTCTGTCTTTTAACTTTTGCCACCGATTTTAAACCTGTGCCATTGGTAACCATAGCGTAGATTGCTTGCAATCTGCGAAGTAAACTTGATTTTTTAAGATTTGATTTTTAATTTTGTAAAGTATTTGAAAGAATTAACAAAACAAAAACGGGGCAATGGGCAGGCTCTTAATAATTGGCACGATTTTTACTCTCTCTCTCTCTCTCTCTGCATTTGGGAAATTATTGAAAAATATCCCTCCGGTTTTATATGAACTTTATCTTTTTACAGGTAAAGTAAATTATTATTAAACTAATAAATCAGAGGGAAAAAATGAAAAACATAATATTAAAAATAGTTTTAACTTTAGTAATA